>NZ_JASGFD010000015.1:0-92289 GCF_047605705.1 Silvibacterium sp.
GACACCAACAACCACGTCGTCCGCGAGATCGCGAAGTCCACCGGCGTCATAGGCGACAGCGCCGGGATGGGCGAGGGTCGCGTCGGTGGCAGCGCCGCTGTCGCCGGAGTAGCCGAGGGTCGCCGTCTGCCCGGCGACGGTGCCGGTGACGCGACCCGGCGTGACCTGCAGGATGCCCTGCGCATGCAGCGTCAGTGCGCCTGCAAAGCATGCCGCGAAGGTCGCGGTGCGAATAGCGGCAGGGGTACGCTTCATGCCATGGCCTCGGAGGTGCGAAGCCAACCCAGCATCTGCGGGTAGATGGTCTTCGTGGTGGGAGTCGTCAGCGTGGTGAGCCCGAGCCAGCCGAGATAGGGCACTCCGGCGATGCGGCCGGTTGCGACGTCAGCGCGCAGCTGCGGGGCCATGCCCTTGTAGCCCTGGTCGTGGAGGACGACTTCGAGCGGAATGCCGAGATGCAGGGCCGCGGCCGCGCTCCAAGCGATGGCGCCCATCTCGGACGCGGGATCGGTGGGGTTGCTGTCCGGGTCCGAGCGCTCTTCGGGCGTCATCACGGCAAGGTGGCCGGCTTCATGAAGCAGGTCGCCGGGATAGAGCAGCGTCTCGCGGTCCACGCGGATGCCGTTAGCGACGATGGCAATGCCCGGCAGCGTGCTGCGCGCGGAGACGGGAGCAAACTCGACGGTCAATCCCAGGTCCTCGAGAAACATGGCGATGGAGATGATCACGCCGTCGCGGTCGAAGGCGCCGTGTGTCATACCGAAGATGTCGTGCGGCGCGGCTGCGGGCTGCGCGGGCTGGAGGGACTCCGGCTCCCAGCGCATCTCCCAGAAGACTTCATTCGACGGCTGCTTCTGGAAGCCCAGCCGTTGATAGAGCCGCGCGGCGCGATTCTGCTTCGAGACGCTGAGCTCGATCGGCAGCCGTTCGACCTTCGCGAGCTGCTGCAGGCTGCGCAGCGCCCAGCTTCCAATGCCGCTGTTGCGATGCTCCGCGAGCACGGCGAGGTCGACGGAGCGATAGCCGTCCGCGCCGCGGTGTACCAGATGGCGTCCGACGACGGTGCCGTCAGAGCGTGTCAGGATCATGTTCAGCGAGCCTGGAAACTGACTGGCGTAGGCTCTCTCCCTGGCCTCGAACTGCATGCGGATGAGGGCGCCGGACTGCTCCTCGGAGAGCGCGAGGGGAGCGAGTTCCAGCCGCTTTTCGGCAGCGAACAGGGCGTACAGCATCTCCTCGTCAGAGTGGGATGCGGTACGCCATGTGAGCATGTCAGGGGAGGGCGTCATCGTGTCCGTTAACCGCGAGTGGGGAAGATGCCTTGCAGGGCGATGATGTAGTTCAGCGCGAGGTAAGGCTGGATATTGCTGTGCGGAAGGCTTCCGCCGGTGGAGGAGAGCTGGACCCCGGATAGATTCACTTGGCCGGTGGCAAGGGCAGCGAGGGTTCCGGCGCTGGCGGCCGGGGCGTAGTTCAGGTAATCCGTGCCCGCGCCGTCGCTGGCGTTCACGATGTAGTTGTTCGTCGGATCGTTCGTCGATCCGGTGCCGTTTCCGGCCTGGAGTGTGACCGCGCCCTGGCCCGCCGTCAGCGTGTGGGTGTGAGCGGGAAGCGTCGTGACATTCAAGGTGATGCTTTCGTCGCCGTCCTGCTGGCCGATCACGTAGTTGCTGAGGCCGATGCCCTGTCCGACTCCGACGGGAACGCGGCTCTGGAGATTGGGCAGCTGGAAGTTGGAGACGCCGTCTCCGCCATACGTGGTTCCGAGCAGAGAGAACAGTGCTGCGTTCTGGGCGATGCTGAGGGTCTGTCCCTGGCAGAAAGCCCATCCATACGGAGCGAAGTTCATCGGCCAAAGCAGGATCAAACCTAGATACGTTTCCATGACTCCTACCCTTTCTCGTATTCGGTTCGGAAGAGCGGTTGTGTCTACCGTCGTAGAGCCGGCCGGCGGCTCAGAGCGCGCCGGCCGGGCTCCGCAGCGGACCTATGGGCATTGACTACTGACACTGGAACGACCAGCCCAGGGTCTGGGCGGAAGTGGCGTCCTTGGCCATCTCGACGGTGATGAACTGGTTGGCGCTCACAGCAGCCGAGGCGGAGCAGCTGCCATCGCTGAATGTCGTACACGCCGCGAGCTCTGTTCCGAGCGAGCCGGTGGTGCCTGAGAAGGAAGCGGTATAGAGGTAGATCGGTGTTGCATTCAGGTCGCCGGTGACCGTCATCGTGGCCGTGCAGGCCGTAGGCACCCACACTGCTCCCAACGGCAGAGGCGTGGCCGAGAGTCCGTAGTAAGAGGAGTTGGGGGCCATGAAGGACGTGTTGGCCGTGCTCGTGACGCGGGAGCCATAGTAGAGCGGGATTCCGGAAGCGAAGGCGGAGCCAGTCGCGCCCGTCGCGCCGGTGGCACCCGCTGCGCCGGCCGCGCCCTGCAGACCCTGGGATCCTTGCGGGCCGGTGGCGCCGATGCCGCCGGCAGAAGCGATCTCCTGCCAGTAGGTGGTGTTGCTCGGATCGTTGCCGGAAGTGGGTGTGGCGTTGATGTAGATGTAGCTCGAGCCCTGGTCGCTGGTCTCGCAGAATCCGGATGACGGGCAGTAAACCACCGAACCGTAGGAGTAGACCGTCGAGCTCTGGTAGTTCGTCACTGCGCCGATGGTTCCGGTTGCGCCAGTTGCTCCGTTTGCTCCGGCCGCGCCGGTGGCGCCCGTGGAGCCGGTAGCTCCCGTAGCGCCTGCCGTGCCTGCGGTCCCCGTGGCGCCGGTGCTTCCCTGTGCGCCCTGAATACCTTGCGCGCCCACGGCCCCGGTTGCGCCCGTGGCGCCCGTCGCGCCGGTGGCTCCGGCGGTGCCGCTGCTCTGTACCCAGTAGGCGGAGTTGCTGCCGGGGACGACCGTGGTCGTGCTGGGACCATTGTTTGTGATCGCCAGGTACGTGGAGTTGTTGTATTCGACGACGGAGCCGGGTACGTAATCGATGGCCGTGTTATAGATACCGCCTGCCGCTGCGCCGGTCGAGCCGGTAGCACCCGTCGCACCTGCAGCACCGGTCGCTCCGGTGACACCTGTAAGGCCTGTGGCTCCCGTAGCGCCCGCTGCTCCGGTGGCGCCGGTTACACCCACAGCACCGGTCGCTCCGGTCGCGCCCTGAATGCCCGCGGGTCCTGTCGGCCCTACCGCGCCCTGAATCCCCTGGATCCCTTGTAGCCCTTGTATCCCTTGAATGCCCTGCGGACCAATCGCACCGGTTGCCCCGGTCGCGCCGGTTGCGCCCATCGAGGTGATGGTGACGTCGAGATCGGCGGCGTGGCCGGTCTGGTCATTTTCCTTCGAGTCGAGAACGATGCTCGCTCCCGAGGAGCTGAGCGCGATGCCGTAGTTGCTCGCGGGGGTGGTGATCCACGACTGCACCAGCGAGGTGAGGTCGACCGTGATGTAAGTGCCGGCGGTGGTCGTGGTGAAGCTGTTCACCGGCGTCGAAGCGATGGCGGGCAGGTTGCTGTAGGTGAGGCCCGACTCCGTCCAAGTTCCGGAGACGGCGGCGACATTCACCGTGCCCGCGGTGAAGACGCGGTTCACAAAGAAGGTGACCTTGGCCGCGGAGACCTGCGAGGCGGTGATGCCGGAGGGAAGATTCGAGAGGTCGAAGCGGATCAGCGTCGTGTAGCCGTTGCCGACGTAGAGGTTCGACAGATAGCCATAATTCGTCGATGCGCGGGATGCGCTTACGTGGGCATCGGCTGCGACGGGCAGGTCCGAGGCATGCGCTGCAAGAGACGCAAACCCAATCAGCCCGGATACGATTAACGCGCGCAGAGAGATAAGTCGGGCGACAGCCGATCCAACGTTCACGGGGACTCCAAGGCAATCTACAGGATCACGGCAAACACGCCGAGCGGGGTAAGAGAACAGAAAAAGCGCAGCACGCTATGTCATGGAAGAGAGTTGTTTTACTCTCCATGTCTTAGCTAGTATGGCAATGCATTACTCATGCTTCCGTAAGTGCAGACACAGTCTAACCTTATATGTCGATGTCGTGCTCTGGAAAAGTTACCTTTGGAGATGCATTTTTCTTGCGCAGCACGATTGTGATATCACTCGTGATTTCACCGCGGCAGAATTCGCCTAGGGAGCATGGCCGATGAAGGCGAGACTCTGGTTATGGCGCGGCGCCGCGCTGCTTGCGCTGCTGCTGGCCTACGCCAATGCATGGCAGAACGGCTTCCACTTCGATGATTTCCACACGGTGGTAGATAATCCGTCGATTCGCAGCCTGCACAATATCCCGCAATTCTTTCGCGACGCGTCGACGTTCAGCGTGCTTCCCGCGAATCGGACCTATCGCCCGATCGTATCTGCGTCGCTATCTCTCGACTATGCACTGGGTCATGGTTACCGGCCCGTGTGGTTCCACCTGTCTACTCTGGTTACCTATCTTGTCCTTATCTGGTTGTTATGCGTTGTCTATCGAAGGGCAATGATTGCCGCCGACATAGATAAGGATGCGTCCTTATCTGTGTCGACGGAGTTGCTGGCGCTCGGCGCGGCGATGTGGTTCGGGCTGCATCCCGCCATGGCCGAGACGGTCAACTATGTCATCCAGCGCGGAGACCTCTATGTCACGACGGGGTGCGTCGCGGCCCTGGCGGTGTGGATCGCATGGCCGAAGGGCCGCTGGACCGGCGTATACCTGCTGCCGCTGGTGCTGGCCCTGTTCTCGAAGCCGCCCGCGGCCGTGTTTCCCCTGCTGCTGATGCTGTGGATCTACTTCTTCGAGTCGGAAGGCAGTGCGTCGCGCCGGTGGCTGCGCAGCCTGCGGCAATCGCTCCCGGCGCTGGCGGTTACAGCCGGGCTCATGATGCTGCAGTCCCGCATGACGCCGAAGTCGTTTGTCGGCTCGGTCGATTCGGCCTATGCCTACCGCATCACGCAGCCGTATGTATGGCTGCGCTACTGCACCACGCTCTTCTTTCCTTTCCACCTGAATGTCGATACGGATTTGCGAGCCTACGATCACCTGGCTGCTCCGGTGCTGCTGGGCTTTCTCTTCCTCGCGCTGCTGATTGCCGTGATTGCCGCCTGCTGCCGCCATCGCCGCCTCTATCCCATTGCATACGGCCTGCTGTGGTTTCTCATCACGCAGCTGCCGACGTCGCTCTATCCGCTGTCGGAGGTGGAGAACGATCACCGCATATTCTTCTCCTTTGTGGGGCTGATCCTTGCGGTGGTGTGGGCTCTCAGGCTTGGGTATGGCTGGCTGCGGGAGCGGGCTCTATCGCCCTCGCTGCTGCGCGTGCCGGTCGTTGCGTCGGTGCTGCTGCTGGCCTGTTATGCCTGGGGCACGCACACGCGCAACGCCGTGTGGAAGAGCGAGGAGTCGCTCTGGCTGGACGATGTGCAGAAGTGCCCGCACAACGGACGCGGACATATGAACTACGGGCTGGCGCTGATGGCGCGCGGAGATGCCCAGGGAGCCGACCGCGAGTTCACCGAAGCGCTCCAGTACACGCCCAACTATCCGTCGCTGTTTATCAACCTCGGCGTGGTGAACGGGCTGCTGGGCAGGCAGGCCGTGGCGGAGCAGGCATTCCAGCACGCGCTCACGCTGGCTCCGGCCGATGACTCCACGCATGCCTTCTATGGCCGATGGCTCATCGAGCAGGGGCGCTTCGAGGAGGCGGCCGCGCAGGAAAGGCAGGCCATCGCGCTGAACCCCGCGCGCACCTTTCAGAGAGATCTGCTCGCGCAGGCGCTGGGGCCGCACGCCGCGCCGCAGAATGCGAACCTGCCGCAGGACGCCGGTTTCTGGATGAACGCTTCGCTGAACCTTTATCGCGCGGGCAGGTACGTGGAGTCGGAGGCGGCAGCGCGCAGGGCGCTCGTGCTTCGCCCCGGGCTTGCCAGCGCGCACAACAACATCGGTGCGGCCGAGGCGTCGCTGGGGCACTGGGATGCGGCGGTTGCCGAAGAGCAGCAGGCGCTTCGGCTCGATCCGAAGCTGCAGATTGCGGCCAACAACCTGCAGGCGTACCGGAACCACTCGCTCACGCTGGGGACGCAGCCCACGGCAGGCCAGCCGGCGAGTGTGGATGCGTGGATCAACCGCTCGCTCCAGCTGAACCGCGAGGGGCGCTTCGAGGAGAGCATCGCCGCGGCGCGCGCCGCGCTTCGCATGAATCCTTCGTCGGCGGAGGCATGGAACAACATCGCCGCCGGGGATGAGGCGCTGCATCGCTGGGACGATGCGATCGATGCTTCGCGCAGGGCGCTCGCGATCAAGCCGGATCTGCAGATCGCGAAGAATAACCTGGCATGGTCTCTGCAGCAGAAGCAGGAAGCCGCCGCCGGACGCGGCGATACGACGCCGCGCTGAGCAGGCCATCCGCCATGGAGATATCTTCACGTCAAGATACCGGCTTCCGGCCTCGCACGGCGGTTCTCGTCACGGCGGTGTGCCTCCTGCTGGCAGTGCCCATCGTGTTCCTGGTGGGGAGTCATGCGCGGAGCGAGCGCATCGCCGAGGCTCCTGCATCGCCTGCGGTAGTGAGCGCGCCCGGGGATGCAGTCCGGCAGTATGAAGATGCGGCGCGGCGTGACCCGTCACCGGAGAATCGCCTGAATCTTTCGATGGCCTATCTGCAGGCGCATGCGCCGGGCCGCGCGTTGGCGATCCTCGAGGCGCTGGTGCGGGAAGAGCCCGGGAATGCGCCGGTGTGGAACAATCTGTGCGTGGCGCATGTAGAGGTGCGCGACCTGGGAAACGCGATCCTGGAGTGCCGGCGTGCGATCGCGCTCTCGCCCGGCTTCCAGCGTGCGCGGAACAACCTCGCGTGGGCGATGCAGGAGTCTGCTGCCGAGCAGGCGTCCCTCGTCGCCCTGGAGCGCACGCCGCAGGCCGCGCGCGATGGACAATTCTTCATTCAGAAGAGCGCGTATCTCATCCACCTTGGGCGCTATGACGATGCGATCGTCGCGTTGCACGGAGCCTTCGCCATCGATCCGAAAGATCCGGACGCCGCGATCAACATGGGAACGGCGCTGATGCTGAAGCATTCTCCCGAGGAAGCGGTCTCGTGGTTCAGGAAGGCAGTGGCGTGGAGCCCGGATTCGCAGCTGGCGAAGAATGATCTTGCCTGGGCTGAGGGCCGGTAAGCTCTACGCGACGCTTGCCCTCGCGCAGCTTCCTCGCAAAGAGAACGATCATGAGCGCGAAGAGAAGCAATGCGGGGATCACGCGGTCTGCGCGGATCCACTCCATCTGCGCAGGCGTGATGGCGGCGTTGCGGGGCAGGAAGACGAAAAAGCTCGGCAGCCAGAAGCAGGCGGAGAGGCCGAGCGCGAGCTTCTTCATCCACAGTGCGGGATAGAAGCTTCGCGGCAGCAGGCACAGCGCGGCGGCCACGGGATACGTCGCGGTGTACTGGTACTCCCAGATAGTGGGGTAACTGAGGAAGTAGGCCGTGGCGCAGGCGCACACGACGAGCAGCGCCAGCTGCATCCGCTCTTCGCGACCCGTACTGCGGCGTGCCGCAAGCACGCTCATGGCGATCACCAGCAGATTCGGCAGCCAGTAAACAAATTCGGGTGTGCTAACTCCGAAGAGCGTGTCGAGAAAGAGCGGCAGCGACAGGACGTCGACATGGTTCAGGCGATAGCTGGACTGCGCCACCAGGTTGAACCAGTGCACGCTATTGTCGAGCATCTCGGGTGTCAGCTGAAATCCATTCGCGTAGATATTCATGTGCGTGCGCACCCATCCGGGATGCACGGCCAGCCACGCCAGCCGCGCGAGCGGCAGCGCCTGCGGATTGAGCGCGGGCAGCAACTCGAACAGCCCGGAGATACCGGCATAGATCGCAGTGGCGATCGCAGCCGCGCGCCGTGTCTCGCGCAACAGCAGAAGAAGCGGAAGCATCAGCAGGACGACAGGCTTCGAGAAGAACGAGAGCAGCAGCCCGATGCCGATCTCCCACGCGCCCTGCCTGCCTCTGGCGATGCGCAGCACACCGCAGACGATCAGCGTGAGAGCGAGGACGAGGAAGGCCTGCGGATTGCCGACATAGAGCATCCAGTACGTGGGAAAGCCGCAGAGGAAGAGCATCCAGAGCGCCCGCCGAAGCAGCGGATCGGTGGATTCCCGTGCGGCAATGAACGCCGCGGCGGCCATCAGCAGGATGGAAAGAAGGACGAACGCACCATAACCGGTCCAGGGCGAGAGCAGGCTCAGAAGGCTGCCGCACCACACGGCCAGCGCGGGATGGCTGAGGTACCAGGTCGCGGCCGGGCCATACGAGGCAAGCGAGAAGGTGTCGTAAGCGCTTCTGCCGCTCTCGAGATTGAGAAAAGCTCGCGGCAGGGAGAAGTAGTCGATGCCCTGCACGTGCGCGTGCGTGCTGTCGTAAAAGAACGCGTCGAGCAGGCCGATGCGCAGGCTAATGAGTTCGAAGAGCAGACACAGGCCTGTGATCGCAGGAAGAAGGACCGTGAGCCACGTGCGTGCTCTGCTCCGAATATGGCGATACACCCTACGCCTCCGAGCCGAAGACGAAGAGGCGCTGCACCGAGAAAGTGGCAAGCGAGAGGCAGGAGTCGACACAGAGCTTCGCCAGCAGAGCGTTCCAGTGGAGCCGGTATACGAGCAGGCTGATTACGCCGTAGCTGAGCAGGATCACGCCCGAGGCCAGCGCGTAGTACCGCCAGAGCGAGGCGCCCAGCGACGCGGGGCGCGAGGCGCGGTTGCGGAAGACGAAGCGGCGGTTGAGCTCGAAGTTCAGCAGCGAGCTGACTCGTCCCAGCAGGATGGAGAGCAGCAGCGAGCCCGTGGCAGTGTACGCGAGATAGAAGAGCAGGAGATCGAGCGCCGATGCAAGCAGCGAGGAAATATAAAACCGCACCAGTACGAAGTAGATACGCATGGAGTCGCGCACAGGGTTGAAGTGCGAGCCGCGGTTCCGGTCGAGATAGACCGTTTCGATGGGTATCTCCTGCGGCGGTTTTCCGCTGCGGCATAAGTGCGCGAGCATGGTCATTTCATATTCGTATCTCTCGCCGGGCAGGGTAAGCAGGGATGGCAGCAGCGCGAGGGGCAGGCCGCGAAGGCCGGTCTGCGTATCGGTGATGCGGACGCCTACGATGAAGGCGAAGACATGGCGGGTGAGAGTGTTGCCGAATCTGCTCCGCAGCGGGACGTTTGCATCGGCATTCGCGTCCACATTCGCATTGAGGCTGCGCACGCCCAGCACGGCGCGCTTTCCATCGTTGGCGGTGGAGGCTTCGAGTGCGCGGGCGACGCGGGCGATATCGTGCGGCGTGTGTTGTCCATCGGCATCGGCTGTGACCACGCCGATGCATCCAGGGAAATCTGTGAGCAGCGTGTTGAAGCCGGTCTTGAGCGCACGGCCCTTGCCGAGGTTGACGGCGTGTCTGCGGACTGCGACGCCGGATGCAGCGAGGCGATCGAAGATGGGCTGATAGGCGCTGCCGCTGCCGTCATCGATCACGAGTATCTGGAACGATCCCTGCTTTCGCAGTTCCTCGACTAATTGCTCCAGCGCCTCGGTCGGTCTCCATGCCGGGATAAGTACGGCAAGAGTGCGGGCAGCAAGGGAGGAATCCATTGCTGCCAATGTAGCAAGAAAGCGAAGTGATGCGTAGAGCCGAGAAATGAAGACTTAGGTCATGTCGACATATTCGATTGGCTGCTTTGTTTCTAAATTCGAAACTGTCATTCCGACCGAAGCGACCACAGGGAGCGCAGTGGAGGAACCCGCAGTGAGGCGGCCGGCTTCAGCACATCTTCGGATAGGCCGGACAAACTGCAGGTTCCTATACTGCGCGAGACAGGAAAACTGTCTCGCTTCGGTCGGAATGACAAGCTTCTTCTAAAAAATCCTGCAAAAGGCAGGCATTCACACTCTGTCGATACAGCTTAGGATTTCTTCGCGTTCAGCTCTTCTATCTGGTGGCTGGTAAGTACGGGAGCCATCGTCTCGAAGACGCCATCCTTCCGGACGAACTTGTGGAAGAGCAGCGCGGACATATGCATGAGGATCACCGCGAAGAAGGCGAAGGCGAGGAAGGTGTGCGCCTGCCGCAGGAATGCATAGAGGTCCGCATTTACGGGCAGGATGGGGAACAGGTGCACGCCGCCGAAGAGGATGACCGGGTGCGACGAGGCCGACAGCATGCCCCAGCCGATCAGCGGCATGCCGAGCATCAGCGCGTAGAGGACATACTGCGAGAGGTCGGCGGCGAGGCGCATCGGTGTGGGCATATCGGCCGGCAGCGCGGGCGAGCCATAGCCGAAGCGCATGGCGAGGCGGATGATCGCGAGCACCAGGATGGCGATGCCGAGCGGCTTGTGGATCTGTACCAGTGTTAAGTATTTCGGCGCGATCGTCGACACCATGCCGACACCGATGAACAGCATGGCGAGGATGCAGATCGCCATGAACCAGTGAAGGAAGCGCTGCGGCGCAGCGAACCGTTTGGGATCACTCATTGCTGGCCTCCTGAAGCGCTGCCGGATGCGGTGTGGGGATACTGCTTCTCTTCGGCCATGCGGCGGTCATAGGAGACGCGATAGGCCGCCGAGCGCGCGGCCGGGAAGCCGTCGTCGGATGTGGTGATGCCTGCGGGCAGAACCGAGGGATCGTAGTTGATGTCGCGGCACGGGCCGTCGGCCTCTTCTTCGATCTGGTTGACGGTCAGGGTGCCGACGTCCACGGTGCGGCGATCCTCAGGCCACGCCTTTGTCGGGTCCGAGGTGGGGTCGCCGGGGTTGGCGAGCTGCACCACCAGCTCCCAGTGCTGCGGGCCGGAGGCGACACGCTGCTTGATGTCGTCCTGCAGGAAATCGGGGCCGCGCTTGGCCAGCTCATCGGCCGAGAGAGCGACGGGCGCAGCCGAGGGGACGAGCGACCAGCGGACGGCATGTTTCGTGCCCGAGGCATCGACAAAGAGGAAGGAATTGAGGCCGTTGAAGCGGGTCTCCGTCCAGCTCTCGGTGCGCGGATGCGTCTTGACCCAGCCAATGAAGTTGAGGATCTCCGGATGTGCGGCGATGTACTGCTTCATCGCGTTCGGGTCCTTGCTCCCGGCGGCGCTGACGAACTGGAAGAAGGCGGTCGGCGTGGGCGCGGCGAAGAAAGGCGCGTCAATCATCGCCGAGCGCCACTCCTGCCCATTTGGCGTGGTGATGCGGATGCCGAGGCCGCGCACCTGCGCCATGGCATCGGGCATGTGCGGATCGCTGCCCGCGAGGTTGAAGCGGCCTACCACCGGGTACTGTCCCGTGGTGAAGACCTGCGCCGTCGAAAGCTCGGAGCCCGCGCCGTTGGCGTTGAAGGTGCCGGTAAAACAGATGCCCTTGGCGTGGTTGCGGCGATGGCCGAGCGCAGGTCCGCCCGGCGGCGCCAGCACGCCCACCAGCTTCTGCGGCGTCAGCCGCGAGGGTGAGAGCCATCCGGCGGTGTACGCAAAGCCCAGCGCAATGACCGCGGCCAGGGCGGCGATGCCGAGCAGGGGAAGGATCGGCAGAGACTTTCGCTCTGCGCCTGGCTGACTCATCGGAGACCTCCAAAAGGGATTCGCATGGCCCACCATAGCGTAGGAAGCGCTGCCGGGCAATTGGAGAATACGTTATGGCCGACTGGGTTTGCTTATGGCCTGCGCGTGCCGGTTGGAATGACAGAAACAGAAGTGAGCGAGAATGCGGGTGGCCACTCAAGCCCGGTGTTGGCTTGAGCGGGGGACAAGCGTACCCGATTCGACACGGAGGGGTTCGTGCCTTCCCACGTCTCAAAGTCGAGACGTGGGGCACCCTGATTTTTTGTGCCTTCCCCCAAGCGGAGCCTGGACGGGGCACCCTGTTTCGTTTCCGCATCAACAAAACTCTGTCCTCCCGACCGAAGCGCAGCGGAGTGGAGGGACCTGCGTTTCTTCCTGCATGAGCGAAGAACTGCAGGTTCCTCCACTCCGCGTCCTGCGGACGCTCCGGTCGGAATGACAGCGATTGCGGGAGGGTGGGAAATGCACCTACCCTCCACCCTCAGTATTGCGACGCCCTAAGCGATGCCGCCCATCGCGGGATCGCTGATGCTCGCCTTGCCTGTCTCCACGCGACCTGCGAAGCGGGCTGCCTCGGTGCCGTTCGCCGTCACGGTAAGGTCGTACCAGCCGTGGCTCTGCTCAAGCGGCAGTACGACGGAGATTTGCTGCGAAGGCGCGACGCTCTTCGTCACGGGCTTCGCCTTATAGGCGTTGTCTGTAACCGTCACGCTTACAGATGCTCCGGAGGGGTTGCGCAGGTGCATGACGGCGTTGCTGGTCGGCCTGCCGTCCTTCTGCTCATAGCCCAGGTGCGCTTCGATCTGCGGCGTCTTTGCCTCTCCGGTGACCGACCGGTAGAAGCCGTTCGGTCCGGAGACCTCGATCGCATAGCGGCCGTCGGCGAAGAGATCGAGCGCGTAGGGCACGGTGAGCGTGTCGCCTGCCTTCACGGCGTAGGTGGCCGCGCGCATGCCGTTCTTCGCCGTGCCTGCGCTCCTGTCGCTCAGGTTGCGCAGATAGATATTGAACGGTGCGCTGGCCTGCTTCGCGCTCAGCGCCACTTCGCAGTGCGTGCCATCGGCGCTCAGGGTGAAGTCCGCATGCAGCTCGTAAGGCAGCGCGCAGGATGGGCGCACGCCCTTCTCCTGCTGCGGCAGCAACGCGGAGTCATGCGGCGCGTGATTGATCTGATCGATCTGCTGCGCGGTGAGCTTCGTGTACCCCGATGGCACTTCGCGATAGCGCGCCTGCGCGATGCTCACCACGAACGTGTCGCGATTGACGAAATCGAGGTGCGCCTCCTTCGGATCGTGCGGGCGGAAGGTCGATGTCAGGTCGCCTGCGATGGCGCGGCGCCAGCTGCTGATGTTCTCCTCGCGCGGTGTCTTGCCGTACTTCTCCTGCACGAAGCGCTCGAGGAACATCAGCGTCGAGGTGTGGTCGAAGAGCTGCGAGTTCACATAGCCGCCGCGGCTCCACGGCGACGCGATGACCATCGGCACGCGGTAACCCATGCCGATGGGGCCGGTGCGCGCATCGTTCGGATCCACGCCCATGCGCAGCTCGTCCTCGCGATAGACATATTCGAGGCTGGTGTCGATGCCCTCCGACGCGCCGCCGGTCTCGGGGCGCTTCGGATCGGCCGCGACATAGGACGGGGCGTGGTCGAAGTAGCCGTCGTTCTCGTCGTAGGTGAGGATGAAGATCGTCTTCTTCCAGACCTCGGGATTTTTGGTGAGGATGTCCATCACCTCGGAGATATACCAGGCGCCGTACCACGGCGAGCTGGGATGGTCGGAGAAGCGCTCGGAGGCAGTGAGCCAGGAGACGGTCGGCAGCTTGCCCTCGTTCACGTCCTTGCGGAACTGGTGGAGGACATCGCCCTTCGGCACCTGGATGTTCTTGTCCTGCCCTTCGAACTTGAAGGGGAGCGTGTCCAGCGTGCGGTAATCGGGATCGCCGGCATTGGTGACGAAGGCCGCATGGAACAGAGCCTTCTGCTCTTCGGTGAGCTGGTTGTATTTGGCTTCGCCGCCGTTCGCAACCGCGGCACTGAGCGCGTCGAGCTGCGCCTGCACCACGGCCAGCTGCTTCTGCATCGCCGCCTTGGCATTGGGATCGCTGGTGGCGGCAATGCCGGCCTTGAGCTTGTCGGCGTAGGGCGTGAACTCCGCGAGCCAGCGCTTGCCCGCGGGAATGAAGCCGGGATACGCATCGACGTTATAGGCGTTGAAGCTTTCGAGAATGTTGTCGCCGAAGTTCGAGAGCCACGACTCTTCTTCGCCGCTCATCGGTGAGCGCGCGAGGTCGTTCTGATAGGACTTCCAGCGGATGCCCGCCTCGCTCAGCCGCTCGGGGAAGGTCTTCCAGGTAAGGCCGCCGTAGTCGAGCTGCTCGTTGCGGATGTGCACGCCCGCGTCGGCGCGTTGCTCGGGGCGAATCGTACCTGTCCAGAAGTAGCTGCGGTTCGGCGAGGTGCTGGTCATCACCGAGCAGTAGTTCTGATCGCAGACGGTAAAGGCATCGGCCAACGCGTAGTAGAAGGGCAGGTCTTCGCGCGTGTAGTGGCCCATGGTCAGCGGCAGGGGCGCGTAGTCTTTCTCGCCGGAGCGCTTGGCATCGAGCCAGCCATCGTGATGGCCCTCGTTCCACGCATCCACCTGGCTCTCGCGCGAGTGCGGCAGCGAGCCCATCCAGGTGACGCGCGTGTCGCGGATATCGAGCCGCCACGGCGCGTAGGAGTCGCCGGTGGCCTCGGTCTGCACAAAGACGGAGTTGCCGTTGGCCAGCCGCAGGGCGCGGGGATCGTTGTAGCCGCGCACGCCGCGCAGGGTGCCGAATGCATGATCGAAGGAGCGGTTCTCCTGCATCAGGATGACGATGTGCTCGGCATCGCGCCAGGTGGAGCCGGGCGCCGGTTCAATCGCGTATGCGCGCTGGATCGACTCCGGCGCAATGCCCGCCACGCCGGCCGCGCCGGTGGCCAGTGCCGCAAACTTCAAAAAGTCCCGTCGAGTATGCATACCTTTATCTATCGCACAGCCATGTTGGCGTTTTATGAAGCAGCCGCGTGAGGTTTCTCACAGGGGCGCGGCTCCATTTTCACAGAACGTTGATTTTCATTCAGCCGGGCGGTATCGTTCAAGCATCTGGTGTTCGGGAAGGCGGTGCGAATCCGCCACTACCCCGTAACTGTGAACGCGGAGAGGTCGGCAATTTGCGCCACTGGGCTTGGTCCTGGGAAGGCCGTTCGATCTTGGTGAGGCGTGAGTCAGGAGACCGGCCAGATGCCAGTCCGGGCTGATTCAACTTCGATGGGAGAGTTGAAGAGCATGAACGCGGGATCGCTTTCCTGGTCGCGTGGCAGCGGATCTATTGTCCATTCCCCCTATGCCTGTGCGCGTTCGCCGTTACGGACGCCGGAGAGCTTTGCATGCCTGCAAGCACACATGCGCGCGTAACCCTCGTTCTGGGCGGGGTGCGCAGCGGCAAGAGCCGCCATGCCCTGGAGATCGCCTTCAGGGCCGACCGCGTGACCTTTCTCGCGACCGCCGAGCGGCGCGAGGACGATGAGATGCGCCGCAAGATCGAGCGCCACCAGGCCGAGCGCCCGGCGCACTGGAAGACCATCGAAGAATCGCTGCATCTGGCTGAGGCGATCGCATCGGTCGAGGACTGCGACCTGCTGGTGGTCGACTGCCTGACCTTATATGCGGGCAAGCTGCTCGACGCCTACAGCGGTGACCCTGCATCGCAGATGCAGGCGGTCGCGGGTCTCTGCGATGCGCTGAAGGCAGCGCCCTGCCCGGTGGTGCTGGTCTCGAACGAGGTAGGCAGCGGCGTGGTTCCGGCCTTCGAGCTGGGGCGGCGCTATCGCGACCTGCTCGGCGAGATCAACCAGCGCGTCGCGGCCATCGCGGACCATGTTGTACTGATGGTCGCGGGGCTGCCGCTGGCGCTGAAGGGCACACTTTCTTAGCGTCCTGCATCGCGCGAGCCGATTGCGGCTCGTCTCGATGCAGGGAGTTCATTCACTCATAACCGAACGATCAGCAGGGTGTCGGGAAGCGCGGTGCAAATCCGCCACTACCCCGTAACTGTGAGCGCAGAGAGTGGTGCAGGCAGGTGGAACGCCACTGGAGCGATGCTCCGGGAAGGCAGCACGCACTTGAAGACGCGCGAGTCAGGAGACCGGCCCGGCTGTTGCACGAACCCGAGGGGGAAATATGTCTTTTTCTGTACGTCGATGGTCTGCCGTTGGTGGTGCCGCGCTTCTTCTTTTCCCGGTGTCGCAGCTTTCTGCGCAGAAGTCCGGTGATATTCACGGAACAGTAGTCGATCCTCTGGGCGCGGCCGTGGCCGATGCTTCCGTAAGTCTCGTCGAGAACGATCGCGTGGTCGCAAGCACGCGCAGCGACCGCAGCGGCGCTTATCACTTCGCCATCCCGGCCTCTGGCCGTTACAGTGTGCGCGCGGCCGCGCCATCCTTCCAGGCAGCCAGCAGCCAGACGGTGTATCTCACCGCATCCGAAGAAGACGAGCTGAACGTGACGCTGGCCACGCCCACGCTCACGCAGCAGGTCACCGTAACTTCGACCGGCTCGCCCACGCCCGAGGCGCAGACGGGCACCGCCGTCACGGTGATGCCCTCCGACGACTTCCGCTACGACACCGAGGTGCAGCAGCCGCTGCGCACGGTGCCAGGCCTGCAGATGACGCAGACCGGCGAGATGGGCGGCACCACCGCGCTCTACATCCGCGGCGGCGGGTCGGATGCAAACAAGGTGCTCATCGACGGCATCCCGGCCAACTCCATCGGCGGCGGCGTGGAGTTCGCGAACCTCGCAAGCACGGGCATTGCGTCCATCGAGGTGCTGCGTGAGCCCAACAGCGCGCTCTATGGATCGGATGCGCTGGCCGGTGTGGTGAGCATGACCACGCCGCGCGGCGCCACCGGACTGCCCTACTTCACCTACGATGGCGACGCGGGCAACTTCGGCACCTATCGCAACAACGTGACCGCTGGCGAGGCGTATAAGCACTTCGACGCGTACTCGGCCTTCGCGCGCATGGACACGGACAACAACATCCCCAACAGCGAATTCCACAACGCGACGTATGCGGGCAACTTCGGATGGACGCCGAACGCGGCGAACGATCTGCGCTTCACCGTGCGCCACGTGATCGTCTCCGCGGGCCAGCCGAATGCCATCGCGCTCTACGGGATTCCCGACGTCGGCCAGCAGAAAGAGCAGGACAACTACTACGGCGTGACCTGGAACAACCAGGCCACCGACAAGTGGCATAACATGCTGCGGTATGGCGGCCTGCGGCAGAACTCCGAATACAACGACTACGGCGCAACCGGCATTTACGATCCCGAGATCGGTTACTGGCTGGGCGCGCCCGAGACCATCACCGGCGCGAACGGCTACTCCGTGCACGGGCAGGCCATCTTCCAGTACAGCGACACCTACTCGCAGTACCTCTCGCCTTCGAGCCGCGACTTCGCCTATGTGCAGAGCGACTACAGCGTGACGCCGCACTTCCTCGCGCTCGGCGCCTTCAAGTACGAGCACGAATACGGCGCGGCCGGATATACCGGCGAGACCGCGAGCACCATCAGCCGCGACAACTATAGCTATACGTTGCAGCTCTCGGGCGATGTGCAGAACCGCCTCTTCTGGAACCTGGGCACGGGCCTGGAAGACAACGGACTCTTCGGCTTCGCGGCGACGCCACGCGCCTCGCTCGCCTACTACCTGGTGCGGCCTTCGGATCGCGGCTTCTTCAACGGCACCAAGCTGCACGGCAGCTTCGGCAAGGGCATCAAGGAGCCGAGCGTCTATGACCAGAGCAACTCGCTCTACGGGCTGCTCGCGCCGCTCACGGATGGCGCGCAGCTCATCTCCGAGTACCGCGTGACGCCGCTCGGCGCGGAGGATTCGCGCACCTATGACGCCGGTGTGGACCAGACGTTCCTCCGCGGCCGCGGCGTGCTTGGCCTCACCTATTTCCACAATGAGTTCACCAACGGTGTGGAATATGTGGATCAGGCCGGGCTCATCGAGCTGGGTGTTCCCGCCGCCGACCTGCCGACTTTCGAGTACGGCGGCGCGTACATCAACTCGCTGGCCTATCGTGCGCAGGGCGCGGAGATCGAGCTGCAGTATCAGCTCGGCTCGCATCTTTTCGCGCGCGGCGGTTATACCTACACCGATGCCGTGGTGCAGCACTCCTTCTCGAGCGATAACCTCTCGCCCAGCTACAACACCTCGTCGAACTTCAGCACCATTCCCATCGGCGCGGAGTCGCCGCTGGTGGGCGCGCGGCCCTTCCGCATCGCGCCGCAGACCGGCTACTTCGCGCTCAACTACACGCAGAAGAAGTTCTACGCCACGTTCACCGGCACGCTGGTGGGGCGCCGCGATGACAGCGACTTCCTCTACGACGCGAACTTCGGCACCAGCCTGCTGCTGCCGAACCACAACCTGCTCGGCGCCTACCAGCGCCTGGAGCTTGGCGGCGGATACCAGCTGTCGCACCGCGTGAATGTCTACACTGACATTCAGAACCTGCTGAGCGAGCATTACTTTGAAGCTTTCGGCTATCCGGCGCTTCCGCTCACCTTCCGCTCCGGCATTTCGTTCAACTTTGGAGGGTCTTCATGGAGTCTGAAGTAAGCGAGCTGTTGCACGGCATTGTTGCGCCGAGTGAAGCATGGCGTGGCAAGGCGCGGCAGCATCTCGATACCCTGACCAAACCCCTGGGAAGCCTGGGACGCCTCGAGGACATGGCCGCGCAAGTCGCGGCCATTCGCGGCGAGCGCATGGGTGAGCCCGTGCGCAAGGCGATCTTCGTCTTCGCCGCGGACCACGGCGTGACGGCCTCCGGCGTGAGCGCCTATCCGCGCGAGGTCACGGTGCAGATGGTGCACAACATCCTCGCCGGAGGCGCGGGTATCAGTGTGCTCACGCAGCAGCATGATGTGGCGCTGCACGTGGTCGATATTGGTGTGGATACGGACTTCGGTACCGGCGTTGGCATGGCGCCCAGCCTGCTCCATCACAAGGTGGCACGCGGCACGCGCAACCTGTTGCATGAGCCCGCAATGAGCCGCGAAGAAGTACTTGCAGCGCTGCGCGTGGGCTATCGTCTGGCGAGCGAAGCTGCGGCCGAGGGCTGCAATCTGATCGCGACCGGAGAGATGGGCATCGGCAACACCACGGCGGCCAGCGCCATCACCTGCGCGCTCACCGGCGTGGATGCGGCGCGTGCAACGGGTCGCGGCACCGGCGCGAACTCCGCAACCTATGCGAATAAGGTGCGCGTGGTGGAAGAAGCGGTCGCGAAGCATTGCCCTTCGCCCGCTGCGATTGCGCCCTTCGAGATTCTGCGCCGCCTTGGCGGTCTTGAGATCGCGGCAATGGCGGGCGTGGTGCTGGCCGCCGCGCGACATCGCATGGTCATGGTGCTCGATGGCTTCATCGCCACGGCTGCCGCTGCCGTGGCCGTGGGCATTGCGCCCGATGCGCTCGGCTATTGCATCGCGGGCCATTGCTCGGAGGAGCCCGGGCACAGCATCCTGCTCGACTATCTTGGCCTCGCGCCGGTGCTCTCGCTCGGCATGCGCCTAGGCGAAGGAACAGGCGCGGTGCTGGCCATGCCGATCATTGAGTCGGCGCTCGCGCTCTACCTCCGCATGGCGACCTTCACCTCGGCGGGCATCAGCGGAGCCACTCCGTGAATCCTCCGGCGCAGCCTCGGCGCGCGCAACCTTTGCGAATATGGTTCGACCTGCTCGCCGCTGTGCAGTTCCTCACTCGTCTCCCGGTGCCCACGGCGCCCTACGAGCAGGATTCGCTGGCACGCGCCGTGAAGTTCTTTCCGTTGGTTGGGCTGCTGATTGGCCTCGGCAGTACCGCCATCTATCGCCTGCTCACGCCGCACCTGCCCGCGCTGGCAGTGGCGCTGATGGTTGTCCTGTTCACGATTGTCCTCACTGGCTGTCTCCATGAGGATGGTCTCTCGGACGCTGCGGATGGCTTCGGCGGCGGATGGGATCGAGAGAAGGTGCTGGCCATCATGCGCGACAGCCGCATCGGCACCTACGGCGCGGTGGCGCTGGTGCTCAGTGTGCTGGCCCGCGTGCTGCTCATCGCCTCGCTCCCACAGGCGGAAGCCGGCGCCTACCTGATGGCCGCACCCGTGCTGAGCCGCTGGAGCACGCTGCCGCTCAGCTTCGCGCTGCCACCCGCGCGCAATCGCAGCGAAGGTCATGTGGACGGGCAGGGTGCGCGCATCGCGCGGCTGACGACATCGAGCAGCCTCCTCATCGGCAGCGTGCTCAGCCTCGTCATCGTGGCCGCGCTGCTGCGCTGGCATGCGCTGGCGCCGCTGCTCGCAAGTGTCCTCGTGACGCTCGCCACCGCGCTCTATTACCGCAGGCGCATCGGCGGCATCACCGGCGATTGCTTTGGCGCGACCAATCAGCTTACCGAGATCGTGGTGTATCTCTGCGGAGTGTGGGTCTAGCCATGGCACTGCTCTTCATC
This sequence comes from Silvibacterium sp., assembly GCF_047605705.1. Classification (NCBI taxonomy): domain Bacteria; kingdom Pseudomonadati; phylum Acidobacteriota; class Terriglobia; order Terriglobales; family Acidobacteriaceae; genus Silvibacterium; species Silvibacterium sp. Next base: position 20,105 of record NZ_JASGFD010000015.1, read on the forward strand.
CGCCACGCCGAGACCGATCTCGCCGGACGCTTCTGCGGGCATGCCGATCCGCCTGTCCATGCGAAAGGACTCGCGCAGATTGAGAAGCTGTTGCAGACGCTCGAAGGTGAACGTATCGATGCGATCTACACGAGCGATCTTTTGCGAGCGCGAACCACGGCGAATGCGATCGGCAAAGCCTTTGGCATAGGACCGGTCACTCTACCGGAGCTGCGCGAGATATCGTTTGGAGAGTGGGAAGCGTTGAGCTGGGCGGAGATCGAAGATCGTGATGCAGAGTATGCGCAGCGATGGACGGCGGAGTTTCCGCATCTGCCTGCGCCGGGTGGTGAGCGCTTCGATGCCTTTCAGTCGAGGATTTTGCGCGTGGTGAAGGAGCTGTTCGCATCGCAGGCAGAAAAGCCGGCCGCGGTGGTGACACATGCGGGCGTCATGCGCGTGGTGTTGCAGTCGCTGTGCGGAGTGAGCGAGCAGGAAGCGTGGGAGCGCACGCGGCAGTATTGCGGTTTCTTCCGCTGCGAGGCAGGAAAACTGGTATGAGCAGGACATTGATGCAGGTGCGAGAGCTGGCGGCGTGGGGGCTCGATGAGGATGAGTACCGCGCAGCCGCATACAGCGGCGATGTGGATGCCGCCCGCGCCGCGCTTGCCCGGCGAGCGCCGTTCGATGCAGCCTCTGCGCTGGATCCAGAGAAGACCGACGCCTTGCAGACCAGCTTCGCGCAGCAGGAAACACGCTCCGATCTTCTCGCCGAAGTAGCCGGGCTTACATGGTCGCTCGGTGTGGTCGACTTGCGGCAGCTCCTTGCCTTTCAGCGCCGCATCACACTCGACCCCGCACTCGCCGAGCCGAAACTCCCCGCCGCTGACGACTGGGCCGCGCTGATAGACCTGTGCTTTGCGCGGCCAAAGGAAGTTCATTGCGATGTGCAGCATGAAGACGGTGCCCTGGTGCTGCGTTCCGAAAACCCGAACATGCAGGTCCGCATCACCGGCGACGTCGCGAGCCCTGTGGCCGTGCATACTGGCAGCCCGTTCTTTGAGGTAGCGGAGTATCGCGGGCGCTGGTTCCTGCGCGACGGCTATCACCGCGCCTACTCCTGCCTGCGCGCGGGAGTCTTTCATCTACCGGCCGTCATCGTCCACGCGAAAACGCTCGAAGAGCTAGGGGCGGTGCGCCCGTGGTTCTTTGCCGAGGATACGCTGCTCTCAGCGAGGCCTCCGCGCGTGCTCGACTTTCTCGACGACGCGCTGGTCCTCCGCTATCCGCGCCGGCCGCTGGTCAAGACCATTCGCATCACGATAGAAGAAACCTATACCCTCGAAGGAGAAGCACGATGAGCATCGCAACCAAACGTGGAGACGGCGGCCAGACAGGCCTCGCCGGCGGCATCCGGGTCTCGAAGGCGCATCTGCGCGTCGAGGCTTACGGCACAGTGGATGAGCTGAATTCGCATCTCGGCTTTGCGCGCAGCATCTGCCAGAACAAGGAGATCGCGACGTGGACCGAGGAGATTCAGCGCACGCTCTTCCGCGTGGGCTCCGCGCTGGCTACACCGCCTGAGAGCCGCAAGAAGCCGCCCGTCATCACCACTGAAGATGTGGACAAGCTCACCGATCTCGTACACAAGATCGAGGCCGTCGAAGGCATCCTCGCTGACTGGTCGTTGCCCGGCGGGCACACCGAATCGGCTGCGTATGAAGTCGCGCGCACCGTCTGCCGCCGCGCCGAGCGCTGCGCGGTCCGCTTCGTCGAGACGGGCGAAGAGGTGCAGCCTGAGGTCCTCGCCTATCTCAATCGCCTCTCCGATGTGATCTGGCTCTTCGGCCGCCTCATCGAACACAACGCGGGCGTGAACAGCCGCCTCCGCGAAGACAGCCACGGTGGGCCAAAGTTCTCGCGGGCGTGGTGACGAAGGCCTTGAATCCGAAATCCGACTTGAAACCCGATTTGAAATTCAGTGAGGCCGAGCGCTCGGCCATCTATCGCGCCATCCACGAACGTCGCGACGTGCGCCGCGGCTTCGTCGACAGGCCGCTGGAAGATGACCTGCTGCAGCGCCTGCTCGCGGCTGCACACAGCGCGCCTTCGGTGGGATTCATGCAGCCTTCGCGCTTCATCGTCGTGCGCGATCTTGCAACGCGCAGGGCCGTGCATGGAGTCTTTGAGGCCGCGAACCGCAAGGCCGCTGCGAGCTACGACGACGGACGCGCGAAGCTTTATTCGGGGCTCAAGCTCGAAGGCATTCTCGAAGCGCCGCAGAACCTCTGCGTGCTCTGCGATGCGGATAGCGCACGCGGACACGGCCTCGGGCGGCAGACGATGCCGGAGACCGCGCTCTACTCTTCGGTCTGCGCCATCCAGAATCTGTGGCTGGCCGCGCGCAGTGAGGGCGTGGGCGTGGGCTGGGTCAGCATTCTCGATCCAGCGCCCATCTGCGAACTGCTGCACATTCCCGATCACCTCACGCTCGTCGCTTATCTCTGCCTGGGCTATGTCGATCAGTTCGCGAGCGAGCCCGAGCTTGAGCGCTTCGGTTGGGAGAAGCGCGTCGGCCTCGATGCGGTCGTCTCCTACGATCGCTACGCAGCGGAGCCCGCGCGATGACAGCTCGCGCCATCATGGTGCTGGGCACGTCGTCGCATGTGGGCAAGTCGCTGCTCACCGCCGCGCTGTGCCGCATCTTCGCGCAGCAAGGCTATCGCGTGGCGCCCTTCAAGTCGCAGAATATGTCGCTGAATTCCGCCGCAACGCCCGAGGGTCTGGAGATCGGCCGTGCGCAGGCGCTGCAGGCTGAGGCTGCGGGCATTGCGCCGTCCGTGCATATGAATCCGATCCTGCTGAAGCCTTCGGGCAACATGACTTCGCAGGTGATCGTGCACGGAAAAATCTGGGGCCGGCTTTCGGCAGCGGAATATCATCTGCGCCGCGTGGACGAGCTGCTGCCGCGCGTGCGTGAGAGTTATGAAGCGCTGGCCGCAGCGAACGATGTGATCGTGCTCGAGGGTGCGGGCTCGCCCGCCGAGATCAACCTGAAGCAGCACGACATCGTGAACATGCGCATGGCGGAGATGGCCGACGCGGCGTGCCTGCTCGTCGGCGACATCGATCGCGGCGGCGTCTTCGCCTCGCTGCTCGGTACGGTCGAACTGCTGGAGCCGCACGAGCGCGAACGCATTCGCGGCTTCATCATCAACAAATTTCGCGGCGATGTCGCACTGCTCGCGCCCGGCATTCGCATGATCGAAGAGCGGCTCGGCAAGCCATGCCTCGGCGTGGTGCCGCATCTCGACGGGCTTGCGCTCGAGGAAGAAGACAGTCTCGGATTGCCTGCGGCCAATGCAGAGCACCAGGCGCGATGGACAATCGCCGGGCCGCGCAGGCCGCTGCGCATCGCGATCGTCGCCTTCCCCTCGCTCTCGAACTTCACCGACTTCGACGCGCTGCTGGCCGAGCCTTCGGTGGCCGTGCGCTTCTGCCGCAAGGCGGAAGAGCTGCGCGAGGCCGATGTCGTCATCCTGCCGGGCAGCAAGCAAACCGTCGACGACCTGCTGTGGATGCGCAATGCAGGCATAGAGCAGGCGGTGCTCGCGCATGCCGGGATTGTGGTCGGCATCTGCGGAGGCATGCAGATGCTCGGCGCGCAGATCAGCGACCCGGAAGGGGTGGAAAGCCATGGCGATGTTCCCGGGCTGAGTTTGCTGCCGATCCGCACGACGATGCGCGCGGAGAAGATCACGCGCATCGCAACAGGAATGCTCGCGGTAGGATCGCTCTTCGGACAGCCGGTGCGGGATGTTCCTCTGCGTGGATACGAGATTCACGTTGGCGAGACGACCTATATCGGAGATGCTGAGCCCTTTGCACAGCTGCTGCGCCAGTCGCATGACTCATCGGAAGCTGTGATCGACGGCTGCATCAGCGCGGATCGGCGCGTTGCAGGCACGTATCTGCATGGACTTTTCGACGAGGATGCATTTCGCCATGCCTTTCTGGCTGCGGCCCGTGTCCATGCGCAGCTTGCGCCGGTGGATAATTTTCACGCGTGGAGCCGGAAGCGGCAGGAGTCGTTTGATCGGCTTGCGGAAACAGTGCGGAATTCGCTTGATATGGCAAGCATCTTCGCCTGGGCTGGATTGGCCTACGCGCCCGCACATGCAGACGGGGCTGCGCGATGAACGCGGAGCTGCTGCTGCCCGTAGCCTATCTCGCGGACCAGGCTGCGGGCGATCCGGAATGGTTTCCTCATCCCGTGCGGCTGATGGGTACGGCGATTACGCGGGGCGAAGCGCTGCTGCGCAGGCCGAAGCAGAGTGATAGAGAAGAGTTGCTTGCTGGTGCGATGCTGACTGCAGCAGTCGTGGGCTCAAGCTATCTGCTCACCAGGCTCGCGCTCGCCGCAGCCTATCGCTGCTCGAAGCAACTCGGCGTGCTTGCCGAGATCGGTCTGGGATGGACCTGCCTCGCCGCGCGCAACCTTCATGACGAAGCCTCGCAGGTGCTGGCTGCGCTCGATGCGAGCGATCTGTCGTATGCGCGCACGCGCCTTGCACGCATCGTGGGACGCGATACCGCGCAGCTCGATGCGTGCGAGATCAGCCGCGCGGTGATCGAGACTGTTGCGGAGAGCGCGTCGGACGGGGTGATGGCTCCGCTCTTTTACATGGCGCTCGGCGGCGTGCCGCTAGCCATGGCGTACAAGGCGGTCAACACGCTCGATTCGATGATCGGCCACGCGGACGAGCGCTATTTCTACTTTGGCAAGGCTGCTGCGCGTCTCGATGATGTAGCGAACTTCCTTCCCGCACGCATGACGGCGCTGGCCGTGATCGGCGCGTCGCGGCTGAGGAAGGCGGATGCTGAGGGGGCATGGCGCATCTGGCTGCGTGACGGCCATCGCCATAAGAGCCCAAATGCCGGCCAGCCCGAAAGCGCAATGGCCGGTGCGCTGGGCGTGCGGCTGGGCGGCGGCAATTTCTATGCCGGAGAATTCATCGCGGCGGAGCCGATGGGCGGTGAGTTCCGCGCGCCTGGGCCGCAGGATGCACGCGCGGCCGTGCGCATCGTCTCTGCTGCAGCGCTCCTGGGACTCGGAGCCGCAGTGCTCCTCGGCTTCGCGTTGCGCCCGCGAAGGACGCGCGGATGAAGACTACGCCACTCCACGGAGGCCAGCTCCGCGCGATCGCCGCACGCTTCGGCGTGTCTGCGTCGGAGCTGCTTGATTTCAGCGCGAACATCAATCCCGAAGGCCCGCCTTCTGCGGTGAAAGCAGCGCTCCTGCATGCGCTCGAAGCCCCGTCGACGCTGATGGACTATCCGGACCTGGAAGAGCTTGCATTACGGGAGTCGCTCGCGCGCTACGCCGGTGTGCGCGCGGAGAATGTCGCGGCATCGAACGGCTTTGTGTCACTGCTCGATGCGGCGCTGCGCGTGTTGCCTGTGAGGCGTTGCCTGGTGCCGATGCCCGCGTTCGTCGAATATCGCCGGACTTTAGAACGCGCAGGGGTGACCGTTGTGCCGCACGCTTTGAGCAGCGCGGAAAGCTTTCGCATCGATTCTGCCGCCCTCTTTGAGCAGGATTGCGATGCCATCCTGCTGGCGAATCCGCAGAATCCTTCAGGCGTGCTCACGTCACGTGAAGCGCTGCTCGAGATCGTGGAAGAGGCGGCGCGACGCGACCTCTTTGTCTTTCTCGACGAGGCCTTCATCGACTACGCGCCCGAAGCTACGCTCTCCGCCGAAGTCGAGCGCTTCCCGAAGCTCATCATCTTTCGCTCGGTGACGAAGTTCTTCGGCATGGCCGGGCTGCGCGTCGCCTACGCGCTGGCTTCGGTCGAGATGCGCAGCCGCATGCAGGAAGCGATTGCGCCCTGGTCTGTCACTACGCTTGCCTCGCTGGCCGCGGCCTGTGCGGTGCAGGATGAAGCGTACGCGCAACGCACACTCGCGCTGAATTTCGATCGGCGGCAGGGGCTGGAGCAGATGTTGGCCGCGTCGAGGATTCCGTTCTATCCGGCAGCCGCGAACTACCTGCTGCTGCGCCTTCCGGACTCGATCGATGCACAGGCATTCTGGGAGCGCATGATCCGCGAGCACCGCATCGTTCTTCGCGACTGCGCCAACTATGAGGCGCTGGAGCGCGGACATCTGCGCATCGCGGTGCGCACCGAAGCTGAGAATGCGCGACTGGTGCAGGCGTTCACAGCGCTCCTGCATGACCTGCGCTGAAGCACAGCCGTTACGGCTCGGTTGCGAGCAGTCCACAACCGGTGCAGCGAACCGTCCAGACCTCGCCGCTGCGGCGCAGGTCGGTCAAGGTCAGCGGCGCGATGTCGAATCGCCAGAAGAGCGGCGCAGGCAGGCGCAGCGTGTGGACGATGGCCGCGCGGATCCACGCCGGATGTGTAACCGCCACGGTATGTTGTTGCGTGGAGGCCGCATCGAGCCACGCGCCCACGCGCTCGATCAGCTGTGTGACGGACTCACCGCCGTGCGGAGCCGCGTCCGGCGCGGTGAGCCACGTCATCAACGCCGCAGGATCTTCGGCCTGTATCTCGTCCATCGTGCGGCCACGCCAGCGGCCGTAGTCGCAGTCGCGCAGCGCTCCCTCGGTTTCGGCTTCGAGCCCCAGCCGCCGCGCTGTCTCCTGCGCGCGAAGCTCCGGCGCAGAGCAAATGTGCGATGCGCGCGGGGCGCGCCAACCATGCGAAGCCAGCCGTTCCCGCTCGCATTCGGTGATCGCTTCGTCCGTGGGGAAGGCCGCCGTCCGCTGTGCCTCCGTGGCGGCGTGCGCGATGAGGGTAAATCGGGTGCTCATGCTTCCTTTATATGCGCGGAGGCGTGTGATTTCTGCACATCCTTGACACCCCACTGAGGGAGACATAGGGTTAAAACAGTCTTTGAAATGAAGTGAAGAAGCCGGTGCAATTCCGGCGCGGTCGCGCCACTGTGATTCCAAGCCAGACCTTCCTTCATTCCTGAAGCGATCTCTTGCTGTGGGACGCGTGATCCCGGGAGGCTTTCCAATGGCGCAAAATCTGGCCGGTGCTCTGGCACCTCAATCTGTTTCCATCCCCACCATCCCGGTGCGGGAAGTGCTGCCCTGGGCGCTCTTCGGCGGCCTGCTGATGCTGCTGGCGATTTATTTCGTAGGCGCGGAGCAGGGTGCCACCTCGCTCATCCACGGGCACACGGTGCATGAGTTTGTGCACGACGGCCGCCACCTGCTCGGCTTCCCCTGTCACTGAGAGGACACGATGACTCGCATCCTGCTTGTGCGCGGGATGCTTGCGGGGCTCATCGCGGGTCTGCTTGTCTTCGCCCTGGCCCGCTGGGTCGGCGAACCGCAGGTGGAACGCGCCATCGCCTTTGAGACGAGCATGGACCAGGCCCGGGGCGATGCGCCCGAGCCGGAGATCGTCAGCCGCAAGCTCCAGAGCAGCCTTGGGCTGCTGACCGCAACCGTCGTCGACGGCGTCGCCGTGGGCGGCATCTTCGCGCTTGTCTTCGCCTTCTCGCTCGGCCGCCTGCCGATCGCCGATCCTCGTTCGCTCTCCGTCACGCTGGCCGGGCTCGGCTTCGTTGCGCTCGCAGTGGTTCCGGCGCTCAAGTATCCGGCGAACCCTCCGTCTGTGGGCAATCCCGACACCATCGGCATGCGCACCGCCGCGTACTTTCTGCTGCTCGCCTTCTCGGTGGTTGCGATGGTGCTCGCGGCCAGGCTGCACGCGTATCTGCAGCGCAGGACAAGCGTGTGGACCGCAACGCTGCTCTCCGCGATCTTCTTTGTGATCGTGATTGCCGCCTCGTCGCACTTCCTGCCCAATATCGATGAAGTGCCTGCGGGCTTTCCGGCCTCGCTGTTGTGGAAGTTCCGCGTCGCCGCGCTCGAGATGCAGCTGCTCCTCTGGAGCGTGCTGGGCTTCGGTTTTGGATGGCTTGCCGATCGCGCATTGCAGGCGCGGCAACCGCAGCATGGATCTTTGTAATTTGTAAAAGGACTGGAACGATGCGTCCGATTTCGCGAATCCGCCGCCGGCTTCTCTCTCTTATTGTTGTCCTGCTGCTCTGCGCGGGCATGGCGAACGCGCAGGCAAAGCCGCAGCGCATCGTATCCACCTCGCCCAGCATTACAGAGACGCTCTTCGCGCTCGGCGTGGGGAATGAAGTGGTCGGCGTCTCGCAGTTCTGCAACTATCCGCCCGAGGTGCTGAAGCTGCCGAAGGTCGGCGGCTACGTGCATCCGAACGTGGAGGCCATCGCGCGGCTTGCGCCCGATCTCGTGGTGCTCGAGCACAGCTCCGTCGAGCTCACCGGCCGCCTCGACACGCTGCACATCCAATCGCTCGTGGTGCCGCACGAGACGCTCGAGGATATCTATACGGAGACGCAGCTCATCGGCAAGGCCGTGGCCGCGCCCGACCGTGCCACCGCGCTGGTCGCGCAGATGAAGAGCCAGCTCGCGGCAATCCAGGCAAAGGCGAAGGCCTCGCCCTCGCCGCGCGTGCTGGTCATCGTCGATCGCCAGCAGGGCACGCTGAACAACCTCATCGCCGTCGGCCCGAATAACTACGTCAACCAGATCCTCGAGATCGCGGGCGGCACGAATGTGCTGGCGCAGCCTGGCATCACCGGCTATCCGCGGATCTCGCTCGAGACGGTGCTGCGCGAGAACCCCGACGTCATCATTGACCTGAGCGGCACGCAGGCCACCGAGGAGGCGCGCCGTGCCTCGCGCCTGGCAGCGCTGGCGCTGTGGAATCAGCATCGCGAACTCAAGGCGGTGCAGACCGGCCACGTCTATGTAGGCACGGCCGATGCGCTGGTGGTGCCCGGTCCGCGCACGCCGCTCGCCACGCAGCGGCTCTTCGACTTCGTCCACGGCATCGGCGGTTCCGATTGACAGCCCTGCTCGAAGTCGAGGGCGTGAGCTTTTCCTATGGGAATCGCGCGGTCGACGTTCGCCCGATCCTGAACAAGGTAAGCTTTCGCGCGGGCGAGGGGGAGTTCGTCGCGCTGCTCGGCATCAACGGCTCCGGCAAGAGCACGCTCCTCGATGTCATCTCCGGCTTTCGCACGGCTTCGAACGGCGAGGTAAAACTGCGCGGCCGCGCCCAGCATGCGTGGAAGCGCCGTGAGCTGGCGCAGCAGTTGAGCCATCTGCCGCAGTCCATCCATGCCGATCTGCCTTTTACCGCGGAGCAGCTCGTGGGCATGGGCCGCTATCCGCACACCGACCGCTGGTTCGAGTCCGGCGAGGATCACCGGCGGATTCGCGCTGCGATGGAACGCACCTCGTGCTGGATGCATCGCCATCGCGCCTTCCGCTCGCTGAGCGGAGGCGAGCGACAGCGTGTGCTGGTGGCCGCGTGTCTCGCGCAGGATGCGGTCGCGCTTCTGCTCGATGAGCCGTCGACCTTTCTCGATATCGAGCAGCAGCTGCACTGCTTCAGCATCCTGCGCGACGAGGCGCAGTCCGGCAAGCTCTGCATCGCGGCCACGCACGATCTCAACCTCGCGCTGACCTACTGCACGCGCCTCATCGTGCTCGCGGATGGCGCGATCGCGCATGATCTTTCCACCGAAGAGGCGCATCGAGACAAGAGCTGGCTGCAGCTCTTCTCGAAGCGTCTGGACATGGCGACGACGCCCGCCGGCTCGCCATGGGTGTGGTACCAGTGAACGCCGTGCCGCGGCGCATCGTCTCTGCGCGCGCCAGCCTCGTTCTCTCAGTCGTCGTCTTCCTCGCGGCCGCGCTGCTGCTGCCGTGGGTGGGCGCAGGACCCATCAGTCTCACGAACGTGCTGCACCATCAGTCGCCGGACTACGAGATCCTGCTGCAGCTTCGCCTCTCGCGCACGCTGCTCGCGCTGCTCGCGGGCGGCGCGCTCTCACTGGCCGGAGCGCTCTTCCAGGCGATGCTCCGCGATGCGCTGGCCACGCCCTACACGCTCGGTATCTCCGCGGGCTCGGCACTGGGCGCGGTCATCGCCATCACCATTGGCGGAGAGACGCTGCTTGGCATTCCGATGACGTGGCTCGGCTCGCTGGTAGGAGCCTTCGCCGTGCTCGCGCTGGTGCTCGGTGGAGCGTTCCGTCGCCGGCAGGTGTCCTCCTTCGGACTGCTGCTCACCGGCATTGCCGTGAACAGCATCTGCGAAGCCTTCATCCTCATCCTCAGCAGCTTCGCGGGCATGTCGCGCTCGTTCTCCATTGCGCGCTGGCTCATCGGCAGTGTGGATTCGGTCAGCTACACCTCGCTCGCGATGCTTGCCGCCGTGGTGCTGATCGCCTCGGGCATCCTCTTCTCCCGCGCGCGCAGTTGGAACCTGCTCGCGGTAAGCGAGCGCTGGGCGGCCTCGCGTGGCGTGAACGTGGGCACACTGCTGGGGCAGGGATACATCCTCGGCTCCATCCTCGTCGCCGGATCGATCGCGCTCACCGGCCCCATCGGCTTCGTCGGCCTCATCGTGCCGCATCTTGTGCGCTCGCGCGTCAGCCCGGATTATCGCCTGCTGATGCCGTGCTCGTTTCTTCTCGGCGGATCGCTGCTTGCGCTGTGCGACGCCATCGGCCGCATCGTGATACCGCCTGCGGAGCTTCCGGCGGGTGCGGTAGTCGCGTTGATCGGCGGCCCTTACCTTGTCTGGATCATTCGCCAAAGAACACCCGCGGAGGAGCTATGACCACTCACCGGCAGCGCGTGATTCGCGCGGATGGACGCACGCTGAACATCGTGCAGCATCGCGGCCATCTCTCCTACTGCTTTACCGGTTGCTGCTGCGGCCGCACCGAGCGCGGCTACGCCGAGGTTCCCGTCGACGTCTACAAGGAAGAGTGGACGCGCCGCAAGATCCGCAACCAGGTGCATCTCACCAAGGGTGGATGTCTCGGCCCTTGCGTGCTTGCGAACGTCGCGAGCCTTGTCTTCGACGGTCAATCTGTCTGGTTCCACTCGGTGAACAGCGCGTGGCAGGTGCGGCAGATCTTCGACTACATCGAGTCGATGCTCCAGGCCGACCGCTTCCTGAAGCCTCCGGCCGAGCTGAGCGAATTCGTCTTCAATTATTACGACTGGGATGTGCGCAAGCCCGCGTCTTTATTGGATGAAACGCAGCCGCAGCAGGCGAGCGGCGGCATCATGCTGCTGTCGCATGCGGACACCGACCTGCTCACGCTGACGAAGGCGAAAGAGCTGCTGCCGCCCGATCTCGAGCTGGCCTCGTACTCGCTGAACGCGCTGCGCAGTGAAGACCAGATGGAGGTGCTGCTGGCCGGAGAGTTGGGCCGTGCGCGCGTCATCGTGCTGCGCGTGCATGGCCCTCTGAGTTCGGTCCCGGCCTTCGACCGGCTGCGCAAACACTGCATGGAGAGCGGCCAGTCGCTGGTACTCATCAGCGGTACGGGCGAAATCACGCCCGAGTTCACGCAGACCGTCAATGTGCCCTCCGATGTGATGGAGACGGCCGCGCGCTATCTTGCGCTTGGCGGCGTAGGCAACTTCGTCGAGCTATGCCACTTCCTCTCCGACCGCCTGCTGCTGAGCGGTTACGGCTACGCGCCGCCCACGCCCATGCCCGAGCACGGCATCTACCTGCAGGATATGGACGTGGCGACCATCGAAGACTGGCAGCGCACCGCCGATCCGGCGAAGCCCACCGTCGCGGTGCTTTTTTATCGCGCGCATCGCATGAGCGGAAACACCAACTTCATCGATGCGATGGCGCAGGCCCTCGAAGAGCGCGGGATGAACGCGCTGTGTGTCTTTACTTCGAGCCTCAAGTCGAAAGAAGCAGGCAGGCCGGCGGTCTTTCCGTGGATCGAAGGGCGAGCGGATGTGCTCGTCTCCACGCTCTCCTTCGCCATCGGCGAAATCAACACCGGCACGGTTACAGAAGCGGGCGATGCGGTGAACGCGCTCGAGTCACTCGGCATCCCGGTGCTGCAGGCCATCGCCAGCGGCATGGCGCGCGGATCGTGGGAGGGTTCGCGGCGTGGACTGAATGCGCTCGACACGGCTGTGAATGTGGCCATCCCCGAATTCGATGGCCGCATCATCACCGTGCCCATTTCGTTTAAGGAGCGCGGAGGCGTGGCGCAGGATGGCCTCTACGTCGCGGACAGGGAACGCGTCAGCCGTCTCGCGGGCATCGCCGCGCGCATGGCGAAGCTGCGGCACACGCCGAACTCCGAGCGCCGCGTGGCTTTCGTGCTTACGAACTCCGCCGCCAAGGCCTCGCAGATCGGCGGCGCGGTCGGCCTCGATACACCCGCGAGCCTGCTTACCACGCTGCATGCGCTGCGTGGCCGCCGCTACAGCATTGCCGGGCTGCCGGAGTCGTCCGATGCGCTCATGCAGCGCCTGCTCGAGCGCGGTTCGTATGACGACCGCTATCCGCTCAATCCGGCCCATGCCGAGCGCTTCTCCCGCATTGCTTACCATGCGCAATATTCCGCCTTCCCCGAGCGCGTGCGCCGCCGGATGGAAGGCTACTGGGGCGAGCCGCAACCGCGCGGATTCAGCACGCGCTCCGAGAAGCCGAAGACCGACAAGAAGCTGCTGGGCACGCTCGCCGGAAAGATCGCCGCGGTGGAGCAGGAGCCGTGGAGCGACGAGCAGAGCTACCACTTCGCGGCGATGAGCTTTGGCAATGCGCTCATCGCGCTGCAACCGCCGCGTGGATACGGCATCGATCCCGACGCGATCTATCACACGCCCGACCTGCCGCCGACGCATCACTACACGGCCTTCTATCGCTGGCTGGGCACGCCGCAGTCCGAGGGCGGATGGGGCGCGGATGCGATTGTGCACATGGGCAAGCACGGCACGCTCGAGTGGCTGCCGGGCAAGGGCATCGGCCTCTCGAACGAGTGCTACCCGGACCTGCTGCTGGGCGACACGCCGCTCGTCTATCCCTTCATCATCAATGACCCCGGCGAGGGCAGCCAGTCGAAGCGCCGCGCGCATGCAGTCATCGTCGATCACCTCACGCCGCCGATGACCACCGCCGAAACCTACGGCGCGCTCGCCGAGCTGAACCAGCTGGTGAACGAGTATTACGCCGTCGAGAAGCTCGATCCTTCGAAGCTGCCCTATCTGCAGCAGCAGATATGGGACCTGGTGCAACGAGCGAACCTGCAGGCCGATCTAGACCTGAAGACGATGCTGAGCCGCGACCATGGCGACCACAAGCATGAGTGGGATGACGAACTGACGCCCGAAGGCGTGCCGACGACGCTGGCCGAGATGAGCGGCAGCGATGTGGCGCATCTCATCGAAGACCTCGACGGCTACCTGTGCGAGCTGGGCATGGCGCAAATCCGCAGCGGCCTGCATGTGCTCGGCCAGATGCCGCCGCTGCCGGAGATGCTGCGCTCGCTCACGCGCCTCTCGAATGCGAGCGTGCCCAGCCTGCAGGCTGCGCTGGCCTCCGCGCATGGATACGATCTGCCCACGCTGATGCAGCAGCAGGGTGCGCGCCTCGCGACGGAAGGCACGCTCGCGGGCCGCACCGTGTACACGCATGCCGACGTGCTCGAAGCGCTCGACCAGCTGGCCTTCGATCTCTACACCATGCTCGAAGAGCTGGGCTTCCGCACGGATGCCATCTCCGACGCGCAGCGCGCCGTGCTCGGCCGCGAGTCGGAGGAGATTCATACGGTGCTGCTCTTTGCATGCACCGCGCTGGTGCCGCGCCTCGAGCAGGCCGGCGACGAGATCGAGCACATGCTCGATGCTCTCGAAGGCAAGTATGTGCCGGCTGGTCCGGCGGGCGCGCCGACACGGGGCATGGCGCACATCCTGCCCACTGGGCGCAACTTCTACGCGGTCGATCCGCGTGCTCTGCCTTCACAGGCATCGTGGCGCGTGGGGCAGCATCTCGCGCATGAGGCGGTCGAGCGATTTGTGCGCGAAGAAGGTACATATCCCGAGATGATGGGCCTCAGCGTGTGGGGCACCTCGCAAATGCGCACGCATGGCGACGATATCGCCGAGGCCTTCGCGCTGCTGGGCGTGGAGCCCATCTGGAACGCGCAGTCGCGGCGCATCGAGGGCATCTCGCTCATCCCGCTCGAGACGCTGGGGCGCCCGCGCATCGACGTTACGCTGCGCATCAGCGGTTTCTTCCGCGATGCCTTCCCGCACCTCATCGATCTCTTTGACCAGGCCGTCTCGCTGGTGATCGATCAGCAGGAGCCGCTCGAGAAGAACTTCCCGCGCAAGCATTACCTCGCCGAGCTTGAGAAAAAGCAGGATCAGCCTCTCGAAGAGGCCGAGACGCAGGCGCGCTATCGCATGTTCGGATCGAAGCCGGGTGCATACGGCGCAGGCATCCTGCCGCTGATCGAAACCGGCAACTGGAAAGACGATCAGGACTTCGCGCGCACCTTCCTCGAGTGGGGCGGTTATGCCTATGGGCAGAACGCCGCCGGCGTGGATGCACGCACCGTCTTCGCCGAGCGGTTGCAGGCCGTGCAGGTGGCGCTGCACAACCAGGACAATCGCGAGCACGACATCTTCGACTCCGACGACTACTTCCAGTTCCACGGAGGCATGGTCGCATCCATTCGCGCGCTCACCGGCGTGCAGCCCAAGGCGTACTTCGGTGACAGCTCGCGGCCCGATGCGGTGCGCGTGCGCGATCTGAAGGAAGAGGCGCTGCGCGTCTATCGCTCGCGCGTCGTCAACCCCAAGTGGATCGAGAGCATTCAGCGACACGGCTACAAGGGCGGCCTCGAGCTGGCCGCGACCGTCGATTACATCTTTGGCTTCGACGCCACTGCGCAGATCGCGCCGGACTTCATCTATGAAGGCCTCGCCGAGCACTACGCGCTCTCGCCGGAGATGCAGGAGTTCCTCCGCAAGTCGAATCCGTGGGCGATGAACGCCATCGCCGAGCGGCTGCTGGAAGCGGCGCGGCGCGAGCTGTGGGAGAATCCGAAGCCGGAGACGCTCGAAGGCCTGCGCGGCCTGCTGCTTGAGAGCGAGACCATTCTCGAGGCGCAGGGCGAGCAAAAGAGGGAGACGGTGGAATGAGAACGGTGAGCTATCCCTTCGCGGCGATCGCGGGGCAGGAGCAGATGAAGCTGGCACTGCTGCTCGCTGCTATCGACTGGCGGCTCGGCGTTCTGCTGCGCGGCGACAAGGGCGCGGGCAAGACCACCACCGCGCGTGCGCTCGGCGCGCTGCTGCCTGCGCCCGCTCCGTTTCTCAACCTGCCCATCGGCATCACCGAAGATCGTCTGCTCGGCGGGCTGCATCTTGAGAGCACACTCAAGGGCTCGCCGGAGCTGAAGCATGGCCTGCTCTCCGAAGCGCACGGCGGCATTCTCTACATCGATGAAGTGAACCTGCTGGCCGCGCATCTCGGCGACGCGATCCTCGACGCCGCGGCCAGCGGCACGCACGTGGTCGAGCGCGAAGGCTTCAGTGCTTCGCATCCTGCGGAGTTTGTGCTGCTCGGCAGCATGAATCCGGAAGAAGGTCTGCTGCGCCCGCAGCTGCTCGATCGCTTCGCGCTCTCTGTCGATATCGCCGCGCCGCTCGACCAGGCAGAGCGGCAGCAGATCGTGGAGCGCAGGCTTGCCTTCGATCGCGATCCCGCCGCATTCGCAGAGGAGTGGAGCATCGAGCAGGAGGAACTGCGCAGCAAGATCGTTCACGGTCGCGAGCTGCTTGCCTCGATCGCGCTGCCGCAGGCGATTCTCACGCAGATTGGAGAGGCTGTCTGCGCGGCGGGCGTGCGTTCGCTGCGCGCGGATCTCTCCGCCGTGCGTGCGAGCGTGGCCTGCGCCGCGCTCATGGGTGAGATCGCTGTCGCGCCGCATCATGTGGAAGCCGTGCTGCCGCTGGTGCTCAATCATCGTGCGCGCTCCGGAGGGCAGCCGCCATTGCCGCCGCCACCTCCTCCTTCGTCGTCCTCCTCTTCGCAGCCCGAGCAGGAAAGCGAAGGCAGCGATGCGCAGCAGGCAATCGAGCGTATCTTCGCACCGCGGCAGAGTGGGGCGCCCCTGCTGCAGACCATCGTCGATGACGCGGTGAAGCGCGGCGTGAGCCAGAAGGCGCCGGAATCGCAGACGGGGCCGGTTGTCGGCGCACGCCTTGCAGAGAGCCCGCGCGAGCTCGACATCCGTGCCACGGTGCATCATGCGATCGCCGCGACAGGCAGCGTGCAGCCGCGCCTCTCCGATCTGCATGAGAAGGTGCGCGCACCGCAGTCGGGTGTGCGTTATCTCTTCCTGATTGATTCGAGCGGTTCGCATGCCATGCAGGAGAAGATGGCCCGCGTGAAGGGCGCGGTGCTCGACCTGCTGCATCGCGGCTTCCGCAGGAACGACGAGGTTGCGATGATCGTCTTTCGCGGCGCGGATGCGAAGGTTCTGCTCGAGCCCTCGCGGCAGATCGAAGACGCTGCCGCGGCGCTCGAGTATCTGCCCACCGGCGGTCGAACACCGCTCGCGCATGCGCTGGAGCTGGCGAAAACGTATCTCACGCCATCGAGCGTGATGGTCGTGCTCACCGATGGACGCGCGAATGTGCCGCTGCGTGGTGATGATCCATGGCAGGAAGCGCTCGCCACAGCGCGCCAGCTGCACACGCGCGCGCTCATCATCGATACCGCAGCGGCGGATGATCCCTTTCGCCGCGCCGTGGAGCTGGCCGAGGCTCTGCGTGCGCGCTCCATCGCGCTCGATGCGCTTTCCGACTTCGATCTGCTCAGTCTCTCCTGACGTTTTTGCACTGCCCGCGCATGTGGTGACTGCCGTCACAGCGGCGGCCGCCGCGCGCTCCTACGATACGTTCATGAACGGTATCGCGTAGTCCCGCCGCCTGCGAACCGCTCGCAGAGCGGCGAGGCACGAAGCATCAAGGAGCGCAAACAACCCGGGGCTTGCCAATGAAAAGGATTGCGATCGTCGGTGGAGGCATCACAGGGCTGGCAGCAGCCTTCACGCTTCAGCAGCATGGCTACAGCAACTTCGTGCTGCTGGAAGGCTCTCCTCGCTGGGGCGGAAAAATCACCTCATCGGAGCAGGGCGGCTTTCTCACCGAAGGCGGTCCGGACTCCTTCCTGTCCAGGGATCGCACGGTGCAGGATCTCTGCCGGAAGCTTGGCCTCGGCCGTTTTCTCATCGGTTCGAGCGAAGGCCGCAAGGCGACCACCTACGTGTGGAGCAGGAAGCACCTGTATCCCATGCCGGAAGGCATGATGCTGATGACGCCGACGATGCTGGTGCCCTTTCTGAAGTCGCGGCTGATCTCCTGGGCCGGCAAGCTGCGCATGGGCCTCGAGCCGCTGATTCCCGCGCGCGGCGGCGGCGATGAGAGCCTGGCCAGCTTTGTGCGCCGCCGCCTGGGCCGCGAGGCGCTCAACAAGATTGCCGCGCCGCTGATGGCCGGTATCCACGGCGCCGATCCGGAGCGGCTGAGCCTGCGCAGCACCTTCCCCATGTTTGTGGAGATGGAGCGCTCGCACAAGAGCCTGGTGCGCGCGATGATGAAGAAGTCGCAGCTCGCGAAGAGCAAGGGGCATGTTGCCGTTGCCGGGCCGATGTTCGCTTCGCTGCGCGGCGGCATGCAGCAGCTCATCGAGGCGCTGCTTGCGGAGCTGCCGCCATATGCGCTGCGCACCGGCTGCGAGGTGAAGAAGGTCTTCCCCGAGCGCGGACGCTATCGCATGGAGCTGAGCGACGGCGAAATCCTGCTGGCCGATGAGATCGTCTTCGCCACGCCCGCGTCCGCCACGGCCGGCATGGTGCAGGCCGCGTCGCCCCTGCTGGCCATGCGCCTGCGCACCATCCCCTACGCATCCACGGCCAATGTCTCGCTCGGCTTCCACCGCGCGGATATCCATCACCCCATGCAGGGCAGCGGCTTTCTCGTGCCGCAGACCGAGGGCCGCCGCATCACCGCGTGCTCGTGGTCTTCGCAGAAGTTCGATCACCGCGCCCCGGAGGATTGCGTGCTGCTGCGCGTCTTCATCGGCGGAGCGACGGCCGAGGCGCTCGCGCGGCAGAGTGACGAGGCGCTGATCGCGATGGCGCGCGATGAGCTGCGCACCATCATGGGCATCGATGCCGAGCCGGTGATGGCGCGCGCATGCCGCTGGCAGAAGGCCATGCCGCAGTACGAAGTGGGCCATGCGACGCGCGTGCGGCAGATCGAGCTCGCGCTGGAGACGCTGCCCGGTCTCTCGATTGCCGGCTCGTCCTACTACGGCGCGGGCATTCCCAGCTGCATCGCCAGCGGCGTGCATGCTGCTGAAACCGTGATCGGCCACATTGAAGAGTCGATCCCTGATTTCCGCCGCGAAGCCGTATTCGCCGGCAAGGAGTAGCCGTCATGACGCCTGTCGATATTCGCACGCTTGCCTCTCCCGGTATGAAATGCCGGGAGGGCCGCGCACACCCACACAGCCAGCGGCTGCACGACTACTCGCGCAGCCCCATGCTGGTGTACTGGGAGACGACGCAGGCCTGCTCGCTGGCCTGCCGCCACTGCCGCGCCGAGGCTGTCTCCTGTCCGCATCCGGATCAGCTCTCGCACGAGGAGAGCCTGGCGATGCTGCGCCAGGTGGCGGAGTTCGGTGCGCCGGCGCCGCACCTCATCCTCACCGGCGGCGATCCGCTCGAGCGCGAGGATATCTACGAGCTGATCGATGAGGCCCGGCAACTGGGCCTCACCGTATCCATCACGCCAGCCGCTACGCCCAAGCTCACCATCGAGGTGATGCGGAAGCTCAAGGCGCATGGCATCGACAGCCTGGGGCTGAGCCTCGACGGCTCGACGGCCGAGCGCCACGAGGGGATACGCGGCATTCGCGGCAGCTATCAGTGGGCCGTGGAGGCCATCCGCAACGCCGCGGCGCTCGGCTTTCCCATCCAGGTGAACACGCTCGTCTGCGCGGAGACAGTCGACGACCTTCCGCAGATCTACACGCTGCTGAGCCAGTTCGCCATCACGCGCTGGAGCCTCTTTTACCTGATCGCCGTCGGCCGTGGCAGGGAGCTGCAGCCGGTGTCGCCTGTGCTCGGCGAGCAGCTCATGCGCTGGACCTACGAGCTCTCGCGGCAGGCGCCCTTCGCCATCAAGACGACCGAAGCGCCCTCCTACCGGCGCGTGGCTCTTTCGGCCATGCAGGAGGAAGGGCGCAGCGGGCAGGAGATCGGCCGCACCTCGGTCTATCGCGGCTTCGGCATCCGGGACGGGCACGGCATCATGTTCGTCTCCAATCGCGGCGACGTGTACCCGGCGGGCTTTCTGCCGCTCGCCGCAGGCAACGTGCGCGAGCATCGCCTGGCCAATCTCTATCGTGACTCGCCGCTCTTCCGCCTGCTGCATAATTCGTCGCAGTTCCACGGCAAGTGCGGACGCTGCGAGTTCCGCCAGCTCTGCGGCGGCTCCCGTGCCCGCGCCTTCGCCTACACGGGCGACCCGGCCGGCAGCGATCCCTTCTGCCCATACCTCCCGCGCGAATCGGGCAGGAGCACGGCAGACGCAAGAGCTTGACATGCGCCAGCGGCGCACAGTGTGCCGCGGACCGGGGAGGCTCCGCGGACAACCCGAACTGTCGCCGCAGGCGCGCCCCACCCCAGGCCGTATCGACAGATGTATTGATTGGCTCTTGTCGCTCAAAGCTGTCCTTCCGACCGAAGCGAACGCAGTGAGCTGAGTGGAGGAACCTGCGGTTCTTCGCTCACGCAGGCAGAAACGCAGGTCCCTCCACTCCGCTGCGCTCCGGTCGGGATGACAGATCTTCTCTGAAAGAGACAAAAGAAGATGGGTGCCCCACGTCTCGACTTTGAGGTGTAGGAAGCACGAACCCCTCTGTGGTGAATGGCTTGTCCACTCAAGCCAATATCGGGCTGGAATGGGACACCATCGGTAGTCTGCGAACCCACCTCTCAGAAGCGAGAGGTGGGCCCCCGCGTTCTCGCTCTCTCTCTATCTGCTGGAAACGACAGCCTGCACATCGTAACCAAACGCAACAGCGCGGGGAGCGATCCGGCTGTGCGGGCGAAGGCCGCCGCCATCCTCTGCGCCGAAATGCGTCTTCCCGGCGGATGACGCGGACGGGAGCGCTCGCCCGGGCAGCGCACGGCTCGCAATAACGAAAAGTTATCCAGTTTGGATTTCCTGCACTTTACGCTTGACAGGCTGCGGCAGACGAACCTAGAAAGTAGCATTACGAATTCAAACGAAATCAATTTGATTGAAAACGTAATCAGCTGGTAACTGGCCCCGCCCGCTTCCCCGCAGGAAGCGTCGCGCGGCGAGAGTGCGCACTGCGACCGAGGAGGTATCTATGATCGACCGCTGTAGAATCGCCTGCTGTACGATCGTCCGCCGTCTCGCCTGCCTTCCCCTGCACGTCCGGACAAGGAATCATCGGACGATGCGCCGCCAGGCCGGCTTTCACACCTTCCTTCGCGCTGCTCTCCGTGCCATCCCCCACACCTTTCTGCATGCCTCGTGTCGAGGCGCGGCGTTCGCTGCGCTTGCCGCATCGCTGGCTGTGCCGGCGATGGCGCAGTACACCACGGCGAAGCTGAGCGGCATCGTCACCGACAACTCCGGCGCGGCGGTGCCGGGGGCTGCGGTCTCGGTGGAGCAGATCGGCACCGGCTACAAGCAGGCGATCCGGACCGGGAGCACCGGCGAATATCTCTTCCCCAGCCTGCCGGTGGGCGTGTATCGGCTGACGGTCGAGATGGCCAACTTCACCACCTACGTGCAGAACGGCATCGTGCTGAGCGTGGGACAGTCGCCCACCCAGAACGTGGCGCTGCAGGTGGGCTCGGTGAACCAGCAGGTGACGGTGACGGCGAATGCCTCGCTGGTAACGACGGACGATCCGGCCATCGCGCAGGTGATCGACAGCCGGAGCATGCAGAGCCTGCCGATGAACGGGCGCGAAGCGCAGCAGCTGGTCTTCCTGATTCCCGGCGCGGTGGATGTGACCTCGCAGAACTGCGGCTCCGATTGCGAGGGCGGCGTGCTGCCCGGCGAGCAGTATGCGAAGGTGAACGGCGGCGGCTCGAACGGCGTCTACTACCTGCTGGACGGCGTGGATTACAACGACACGTACATCAACACGAACCTGCCCTTCCCCAGTCCCGACGCGCTGCAGGAGTTCAACGTGCAGACGGGCAACATGAGCGCGGCCTACGGCAACGCGACCGGCGGCGTCGCAAACGTGATCAGCAAATCCGGAACGGATGAGATTCACGGCGACGTCTTCGAGTACCTGCGCAATTATGCGATGGATGCGAAGAACTACTTCGCGACCTCGCCGGACCCGCTGAAGCAGAATCAGTTCGGCGGCACCATCGGCGGACCAGTGCTGAAGGGCAAGCTGTTTTACTTCGGCTCCTACCAGGGCACGCGGCAGAACACCGCCACCAACGGAGAGATTGCGCAGGTGCCCACGGCTGCCGAGCGCAATGGCGACTTCACGGATATGCTGCCGACGGTGCTGAGCAATCCGGACACTTCATCGCCCTATCAGTTCAACAACAACGTGATCAATCCTGCGGCCTTCGATCCCACGGCGCAGTATCTGCTGAAGGAGATTCCGCTGCCCAACGATCCTGCGGGCGGCGCGCACCAGCTGCTCTACAACGCGGCGCCCTCGATTCAGAACACGGACGAGTACCTGGCGAAGCTCGACTACAACGTGGGCAAGCACCACATCAGCGGACGCTACTTCCAGCTGCGCTACAACGTGCCGATCATCCTGCCCCCTGCGAGCAACATCCTGGAAGGCACGCCGGAGACGCCGCAGAAGCTGGGCCTGAAGAACGTCAGCGTGGTCGATATCTACACCATCTCGTCGCACACGCTGCTCAACAGCTATGTGGGCTGGACGAGCCAGACCGGGCTCACCGAATCGTCCGCGCCTTTCACCATCGCGCAGGCGGGCTCGCTCATTGCGCAGCCGACCAACTATGCGCCGACGCTGAACGTGGAGGTCTCCGGCAACTTCATCATTGGCGATCAGCCTGCGACAGGCGACTGGAATCGCGGGGACTTTTCCGACCGCGAGATTCTGAACCTGGTGAAAGGCACGCATGAGATTCAGCTGGGCGGCGAGTACAAGCGCATCCGCGCGCCCATGGGCAACACCTATCAGGCCGATGGCGAGTACGGCTTCGACAACGGACTGAGCGGCAGCAATCTCTCCGACTTCATGCTCGGCGATGTATCGAGCTTCACGCAGGGCGGCGGCCTGTATCTCGACTTCACCGGCCATCTCTGGAGCCTCTTCGTGCAGGACAACTGGCATGCGACGCGCCGGCTTACGATCTCGGCCGGACTGCGCTGGGACCCGTTCTTTCCCTACACCGACAGCGAGGGCCGCGTGGCGTGCTTCGTGCCCGGCGCGCAGTCGACGCGCTTTCCCAACGCGCCGGCCGGCCTGATCTTCGGCGGCAGCGACCACGATGCGGGCTGCCCCGCTTCGTCGATCTACAACAACCTCGGCAACCTCGGTCCGCGCTTCGGCTTCGCGTATCAGCTTACGCAGGACGGCAAGACGAGTGTGCGCGGCGGCGCGGGCTACTACTACCAGGCGCCGAACACGGTGGCGTTCGAAGATGTGGTGGGCGTGCCGCCCTTCGCGCCGATCGTCAACATCACCGATACGAACTTCACCGATCCTTACGGTGCTTCGGGCGTCGCGAATCCCTTCCCCGGGCAATTCGGCCCGAGCAATCCTGGCGCGAATGCGACCTTCCCGCAGAACATCTCGTTCACGCAGATCTTCGATCGCCACTTCCGGCTGCCGCAGATTCTCTCCTACAACCTCACGCTGGAGCGCGACCTGGGCAAGGGCCTGCTGATGCGCGCGCAGTACGTCGGCAACAAGGGATCGCACCTGGGCGGGACGGGCGATCAGGAGGCCGGACTGCTGCAGGTCTATATCCCCGGTGAGTCGACGGAAGACAACATCCAGCAGCGCCGCATCTATCCGCAGTTCGGCTTTGTCGACTCGATAAACTCCGGCGTGAACAGTACCTACAACGCGGGCCAGATCCAGCTGGAGGAGCGGCTGAGCCATGGCCTCTCGCTCGAGACCAACTTCACCTGGTCACGCGCGCTGAACGACTTCGGTCCCGCCGGTGAGCCGGGCGGCCTTGCGACGAACACCTGCTCCTGCGGCCGCTATTTCGATTACGGTCCGGACACCGGCGACGACAACAAGGTCTTCCGTCTCTCGGGCGACTACACCTTTCCGCATGCGCATGTGAAGGGCATCGCGGACCAGGTGGTGAACGGATGGAACCTCAGCACGGTCACGAGCTGGCAGTCGGGCTTCCCCTTCACCCTCTTCTCGGAGGATGACAACTCGTTCTCGGCGATCGGCGCCGACCGCCCGGACCTCACCGTGCCGAGCATCAAGAACGCAGTGCTGAGCAATGGCCGTTCGCATGCGGCGCTGGTGAACGAATGGTTCGACACCTCGGCCTTTACGCAGAATGCGGTCGGTACGTACGGCGATGTGGGAAAGAACTCACTGCGCGGGCCGCGGCTCTTCAATACCGATCTTGCGCTGCTGAAGACGGGTGACGTTACCGAGCGGGTGAACTATGAGTTTCGTGCGGAATTCTATAACGTGTTCAACAACGTAAATTTCGGCAATCCGGATGCGGGTCTGCAGGACAGCAACTTCGGACAGATCTCCTCTGCCGGCGACCCGCGTATCCTCCAGATGGCTCTGAAGATCAAGTTTTAGCGAACGCCAAACACAATTCGAACAAAACGGGTGATCATGAAGAACTTTCTCGCTTGCAGGACTTGCTTTCCCTTCGCGCTTCGCCGCTTTCCGCTTCGCCGGGTCACCGCCAGCGCCATTGCTCTTTCCGGCGCCGTTGCGTTCGCTGCCGCTTCGCCTACTTCGGAGCAGGCACTTCGTGTGAAGGTGGATCCCGCAACCGGTGTCTATGCGATCGGCGCGGCCGACTCTGCGTCCTACGCGCTGACGGCAGGCGTGGGTGTGGAGGTGAATGGCCAGTGGCTGCGCGCCGCCGACTACCCGCACTGTGCCGTCTCGCATGCGGAGACGCAGGGGGAGCTGGGGAAGGCCGCCGAGTGGACCGTGGTGTATTCCGGAAAGACTGATGCGCCGGAGCTGGTCTATCATCTGCGCGCCTACGCAGGACAGCCCTTCGGCGAGATCCAGGTCTCGGTGCGCAACACGACGAAGGCTGCGATTCATGTCGAAGGCCTGCGTTCAGTCGATGCGTCGGCGGGAGCGGTTGTCGATCTCGGCGGCGCGGCAGCGGACGATCGCGTGCTCTCCGACAGCTGGAGCGAGGACAGGCCGGGCATGACGATCCACGACCTTGCCGACGCGAAGGCCGGGATGCATCGCGCCGTCGGCAGCCAGCTGATCTACAACCAGAGCAGCCACCAGAGTCTCTTCCTCGGCGCGCTGAGCTCGGATCGTTTTCTCACCGTGCTTCGTCTGAAGCTCGCCGCTTCCTCCGGCAAGGACGAACGCCTCGCTTCGTACGAGGTAGACTCCACCGGAACGACAGAGCTGCAGCTCGAGAATGCGCTTGAACACTCGCCCAGCGAGGATCGCGTGACGCTGAGCCTTCCGGTCGAGCCGGGTGCGGAGCTCTCGTCGGAGCGCGTGCTCTTCAGCGTGTCCACGGACTACCATCGCCAGCTGACCACGTACGGCTCGCTGATCCGCACGCTGCATCATGCGCGAGTATCGGCGCCGCCCTTGATGGGCTGGTGGAGCTGGACCGCGTACTACTTCGGCCTCAACGATGGCGCGGCCGCGACGAATGCGCAGTGGGAGGCGCAACATCTCAAATCGCTCGGCTACAACGTATTTCATATCGATGAGGGCTACCAGTACGCGCGCGGCGAATACAGCACGCCGAACGCCACGCTTTTCCCCGATGGGCTGATCCCCGTATATCGCAACGTGCAGAGCCTCGGACTCACGCCCGGCATCTGGACTGCGCCCTTCGAGGTCTCGGAGCGTGCGTGGGTCTATCAGAATCATCCCGAGTGGCTGGTGAAGAACGCAGCAGGCAAGCCGATTCACGCGGGCTTTGTGGACACGGACAAGAACCAGGACCAGCTCTACATGCTCGACACGACGAACCCCGAGGCGCAGGCGTACCTGCGAAAGACCTACTCCACGCTGACGAAGGTCTGGGGCGTTCGCTACATCAAGCTCGACTTCATGGACGACAGCACGATCGAGGGCTACCACTACAAGCCCGGCACCACCGCGCTCGAGGCGCAGCGCATCGGCCTGAAGGTGATCCGCGATGCGGTCGGTGAAGATGTGTATCTCGATAAGGACGGCAGCCCCATGCTGAACCCCGTGGGGCTGGTCGACTATGGCCGCATCTCGCAGGACACCGGCCACTCTTTCGATGCGAGCAAGGAAGCGGTGACCGGCATTGCGGCGCGCTACTACATGAATCGCAATTTCTTCGTCGCCGATCCCGACGCCTTTGCCGTGTCGGAGCAGACCATCCCCGACCAGGTGTGGCATGAGAGCTCTGATCCCGCATCGCTGGATGTTGCCAGGGTCGCGATCTCGCTGGCCGCCGTCTCCGGAGGGATGTTCGAGATCGGTGACAACCTGCCGTCGCTGAGCAATGACCCCGAGCGGCTGGCGCTCATCGAGAATCCCGACCTAATGAACATGGTAAAGATCGGCAAGGCGTCGATTCCGCTCGACCTCATGACCTTCCCGGCTGAGCAGGGACGGCCCGGCGTCTTCTATCTCAAAGAAGACAGCCGGCAGAGCATTCTCACGGTCTTCAACTGGTCGGATGCGGCGCAGGATCGCACCGTCGATCTCGCCACGGCGGGGCTGCCTGCAGGCCGCGCATACACGCTCACGGACGTGCTCGATGCGAAGAGGCAGCCGGCGCTGCAGGGGGAAAGCCTGGCTCTGCATCTGGCTCCTCATTCGGTTGCAGTGATCCGCATCGTGGATACACAGGCACCCGCGCCGCAGTTGAAAATTGCAGTCGAGCATCCCGGCGAAGCCAGGACCGGCGATTCGATTGCGTTCTCTGCCAAAGGCAGTGAGGACGAGCCGGTGCTCTCCTGGCGCTGGGACTTCGGCGATGGCGTGACGCTGGAAGCTGCACATGTGCAGCATGCCTACACGGAGCCGGGCGAGTATGCCGTCCATCTCACGGCGACGGGCCTCAATGGCGCCACGGCGGAGGAGCACTTTAAGGTGCGCGTCTCCGGCCACATGCGCACCACCTTCGATCCGAAGTCCTTCCAGCGCTACACGCCTGCGAACTGAAATGACGGTAGCGAACCCGCAAACCGGAACCCCGTCGCTGAGGCGGCAGCTGAAGCTGCATCACCTCATCCTCTATGGGATCGTCATCATTCAGCCGACCGCGCCGATGGGTATCTACGGCGTGGTCAGCAATGCTGCGCGCGGCCATGTCGTCACCACCATCCTCATCTCGATGGTCGCGATGCTCTTCACGGCGGTGAGCTATGGCCGCATGGCGCGCATCTATCCCAGCGCGGGCTCGGCGTATACGTATGTCGGCAAGGGCATCCATCCGCTCGCGGGCTACCTGGTGGGGTGGGCCATGCTGATGGACTACATCCTCAATCCGATCATCTGTGTGATCTGGTGCAGCTCCGCGGCGCAGAACTTTCTGCCCCATGTGCCGTATGCGGCGTGGGCCATCTCCTTCGCGCTTGTTTTTACGGCGCTGAACCTGCGCGGGGTGCAGACCTCGGGCCGCGTGAATGCGCTGCTGGCCATCGGCATGAGCATCGTGGTGGCGATCTTCCTCGCCTACGCGGTGCGCTACATCGCTCTGGTCGCGCGGCCCATCGGCGGGCAGTGGCTGGTGCCGTTCTATGATCCCTCCACCTTCTCTGCCGCGCGCATCTTTCACGGCACATCGATTGCGGTGCTCACCTACATCGGCTTCGACGGCATCTCCACCATGTCGGAGGAGGTCGAGAACCCGCAGCGGAATATTCTGCTTGCCACCGTCTTCACCTGCCTGGTCATCGGCCTGCTCTCCGCCGTCGAGGTCTACGTTGCGCAGCTGGCATGGCCATATCGTGCGCCATTTCCCGGCAGCCTCGTCGATACAGCCTACGTGCAGGTCGCAATGCGTATCGGCGGCAAGTGGCTCTTCAATCTGTTGAACGCAACGCTGCTGATTGCGAACCTCGGTTCGGGCATCGCGGCGCAGTTCGGCGCGGCGCGCCTGCTCTACGGCATGGGCAGCGAAGATGCGCTGCCTCGCCGCTTCTTCGGCGCGGTGAGCGCGAAGTCCGGCGTGCCGAGCAGGAATGTCCTGCTGCTTGGAGCCATCACACTGCTGGGTGCCTTTGTGCTGACCTATGAAAAAGGTGCGGAGCTTCTGAACTTCGGGGCCTTCATCGCCTTTATCGGCGTCGACGCGGCAGCGTTCTTCTACCTGCGCTCGAAGCAGAAGGAGCGGATGGCCAGCGTCGCCTCGCTCTGTGGGCTCATTGCCTGCGTGATCATCTGGATCAACCTCAGCGGCGCGGCGAAGCTGCTGGGCTGCCTGTGGCTCGCGGTCGGCTTCGCTCTCTATCTGCTGCGCAGGAAGCGTACGCTGAGCGCGGCAACATAATTCTCACCTGCGCACACTCCCGACTATCCTTCTGAGACAAGGGAAACTTCTCCCGCGTGGTCGTGTCCAAGGATAAGTCCGCGGAAAAGATGTGCCGCGACTGGATGGAGAGTGTATTTCTATGATTCGCCGCTGTGCGCCCCTGCTTGCATTTCTGCTTCTCGCAGTTCAACCCCTCGTCCATGCGCAGAGGCACTCTCACGAGCACACACCGCGCGTGGAAGAGAACCCGTGCTTCAATCCGGCCGATCCCACCGAGGTGCCTCTGTGGAGAACACGCGCTCCGGGCGCGGTCGGTGACGATCCCTGCCGCGACGTGCCCTATCTCCAGATCTTCCGCGCCGGTGCTCCTTCGCGCGAACCGCGCCCGGTGATGCTGATCATCCCCGGCGGTGGCTATGACAATCTCACCGACCATAAAGAGCAGGCGCCGGTCGCCGAGTACTTCGCCTCGACGCTGCACATCACCACCGCGGTGCTGCGTTACCGTCTCGTGCAGGAGAATGGCCTCTATCGGTATCCCATCCCCATGTGGGATGGGCAGCGGGCCATCCGTCTGCTGCGCGCGCAGGCCGCGCAGTTCGGCATCGATCCGAATCACATCGCGGTCTTCGGCTTTTCCGCCGGCGGACACCTCGCCAGCACGCTCGCGCTTCATCCGCGGGAATCGTTTGGCGCGAGTGTCACCGATGAGATCGACCGGGCGCCTGCGGATGTGAACCTGCTCGGGCTGGGCTATCCCGTTATCTCGATGAACCCCGCCGCGGTGCCGCCCTCCGGCTCGTACAAGCATCTGCTCTTCGGTTTCGAAGGGCGCGAGCTGATGGACCTGCAGCATCGTCTCTCGGGAGAAGAGAACGTGACGCCGGCGCTGCCGCCCGTGTTTCTGTTCGAGAGCATGGACGATCGCAGGATCAGCCCGCAGAACTCGGTGCTGTTTGCCGACGCCCTGCGGCGTGCGCGCGTGCCCGCGGAGGTTCATCTCTTCCAGCACGGCGAGCATGGCTCGGGCCTGTCCATCGGAGTCCCCGAAGAAGATGCGTGGCCCGGCATGTTCCTCGCATGGATCACCGCGCAGTGGCCGCAGCTGGGACGGCCTCGTTCCTAGAGCGTGCCGCGGAGTTCGTAACAGCTTTCGGAAGGATCCACATATCGCCCCGCAAAAATGTCATTTCTACCGAAGCAGGACAGTTTTATCGTCCTGCGAAGTGGAGAAACCTGCGATTCTGCGCGTGCAGGCAAAACTGCAGGTTCCTCCACTCCGCTCCGCTGCGGTCGGAATGACGGGCTGGCGGGTAAGCCGTTTGCTTTGCTTTCCTCATGCCCGGTGGATAGAGCCTAAGCCTCGAGCGATTGCGATGGAATCATGGCTGGTTGTGGTGAGAGCATCATGACCAGCCGCTTTCTCGCGCGGCAGGAGCGCGATTTCGCCGCGGCCAGGCTGAGTGCCCGCTTGCGCGCGACCTCGGCCATCGACATGTCTTCATAGAGATGGTCGAACACCACGTCCTGGAGCCGTATGGGAAGCCTCGCGATTGCGAGCTCCAGCCTTCGCCTGCCATCCATCGCCAGGCATTGCTCCTCCGGATTCGGCGATGCATCGGAGAGGGCGAGAAAGGCGCTCGCCTCCGACTCCGACAAGGCATCGAGCGACGACGATGGCCTGCAGCGGGCGTAGCGAAGACGGGCAAGGCTGGCATTGAAGGCGATTCGCGTGAGCCATGTCGAAAATGCCGCCTTGCCCTCGAAGGCGTGGATGTTCCGAAGGCCCTTCAACGCAACTTCCTGCACGATGTCCTCGGCATCCTCCGCGTTCCTGAGGACGGAGTATGCGGTCCGGCGTATCAGGCCGGAGTGCCGCATCATCAGCTCTCCGAATGCGTCTCCATCTCCGGCTTGCGCGCTTTTCACTAAGGTGTCGACGCTCATGTGTTGCAGTGCCGCGTAGCTTCCCCGAGAGTACATGGCTGTCTCCTTGGCCGTGCGTGATCGATGGCATACATCCGGGCTCCGGCGCGCGCGGGAATGATGGGCGCCGGAAGAGATTGCGACCGGTAAAGCATCAAGGTATACGGGGAGACGTGCAGGAATCTTTGCCGAAAGCTGCGCCGTTTGGAAGAACGTCCTTCGATGACGGCTCTTCCTGAAGAAATTATTCGCTGCCGCGGGCGTACCTGCCGGAGCTAGCTACTCTCCTGCGAGTTCCAGTCGAAATAGCCATTCAAGACAGGCTGCCCTGTCTCTTCGTCGCGGGTATAGAGAGCGAAGCGAACGTTGTATCCTTCCGCCTGCACCGTAAGTGCGCCGACCTCGCAGGCGAAGACCTCTTCCACGAGCTTGATGGGCAGCGGCTCGGTAGGCGAGTCCGGCACCACGGCGAGCTTTGTATGCTTCTGGCAGTGGAACGCGTCCGATAACTGCTCTCCTTTCCTCCGGATGGGAGACATGCCATAGATCAGGACCGCGTCTTCGAAATTGTGGGAGCCCGACTTGGCAAATGCATGCACGGTGCCGTTGACAGTGGGGGAGATGCCCGGTTCTTCGGCCTGCTGCGCCGCAGCGCTTGCGGTTCTGTTGGCGAGCAGGAATGCATCGTTGTAGCGGATGGCCGTCGGGTTTTGCGGATCCTGGCTGGGGATGGGATGCTGCGCCCGGACACTGTCCGTGTCGACCACGACCAGCAGCCATACGGCGCGTTGCCCGGGCTTGTTCTGCGAATCCGGACGTTCTCTCTTTTCGTTCATGGCCGCTCCTTTTGCGCTCTCGTCGCAATCGCAGAGGGGATCCTGCGGCGGACGGCTGACTGAGCAGCCGCCCACCACAGGAAGCAGTATGGACCTGTTTCCTTTCGGGGAGTGTTAGCCCTGCACTTTGATTTCCGGATCCCAGGAGAAGTAGCCGTAGAGTACGGGCTGTCCCGTCAATGGATCGCGTGTATAGAGGCCGAACCGCACCTCATAGCCCTCGGTGCCCTTCGAAATGACACTGGCCTGGTAGAACCAGAACACCTCGTCGGCGATCTTGGCCGGCAATGGCTGCGACGTGGAGTTCGGCAGCACTGTCGACTTTGTAAAGTTCTGGTAGAGGAAGTCGCTGAAGACCTGGTCGCCCTTGAACTTCGGCAGTCCATAGAGCAGAACCGAGTCCTCGAAGTTGTCAGATCCGGAAGTCGCGAAAGCGCGCACGGTGTCGCCGACCAGAGCCGAAATGCTGAGATCCCCTGTCCCCTGCCCGGAGTTCACAATGGTTCCGGTGGCGACCATGAATCCCTTGTCGTGGGCCATGCCGGTCGGGCTGTCGGGGTTCTTGCTGGGGCTGGGATACTGCGCTTTTACGCTGTCCGTGTCGATGGTGATCAGGATGTTGATGGTCTTGCTCATGGCGATATCTTCCTCTCAAGCGGTTTGGAGCTGTTTCCCTCGGTGAATCCACATACGTGAGAGCGCTCAGTTGGGGGTTGGCTGCAAGAAGCAATCTCGCAGCCGACTGTTGCGAGAAGCCTCCAGTGTCGGGTGTGCCGCGGAGTGTTTTTCTGTTTTTAAGCGCAGCCCTGGTTATGCGCCGCTGTAACTTCCAGTGGTGCCAAGATACTCAAGTTATGAGCAGACAGCCTTGCCCTTACCTGCTCATGTCGCGGCGAGCATGACCTTTTCGCCCTGGTAATGGTGCGCTGGGAATTTATCCGCAGCGTTCAGGTCGAAGTGATTCGTTATGTCATGCATGCCGGAGTATGAGTAAGTTTCTGGCGCAGCTTTCCTGCGCAATGCCGGGCGACGCGCGCCGGCATACGGACCTTTCACAGTAGGGATATCGTTCTGGGAAAGCGAAGGCAGATAAATCATGCTGCCGCCATGGGTCAGCACGATCGCCCATGACTTTGCAGTAGTTCAGTGAAGCGCATGCAGGGTAACAACACTTGTTTATATCTTGCAAGTTATTTCTTGCATTATCGCGGGCTATCTCGAGGATGGATATAGATAGGGAGCAAGTGTGTTTCTGTGTATGTGTAGGCGCGGCCTGTCTTTGTCCGCGCGAGAAAAGAAATCGGGAAATATGTACGTGCCGTGAATATGCGTCTCTTTGCGACGGAGGTGCACCCGGTTCTCTAGCGTGTACGGCTTCTCGGAGCGCAATAGCCGTAGGTGGTGGGGATAAGATTCATATCCGGGTTGATAAGTGGAAAATGCTGTGGATATCATCGTAGGGTTACTTCGGGCCATGAGTCTTTAGATAGGTAAAGGTGGTCGATCAAGGCGTGCGGCCGTTAGGAAAGGCGTCTGCGAGAGAGACTGGATTCTCATTCGCGAGCTCGTGGCATGCGCGGCAAAAAGGACATCCTTTCGCAAAGAAGCGTCCGAGACGCTCCCTGATACTCAGAGTTGCGTCCATCCGCGTATTTCCGGCGTGAAGCTGGGTTCATCCATGTCTTCAGAGGATCGGAATCGGCACGTTCTTTCTGTTTTCCTGCGAGGCAATATGAAATCGGTACGCATTCTGGCCACTCTTCTGGCCTGCAGCTTTCCCCTCTGCGCCACGGCCGATCCGGCACAGCATGCGGACACGGAGACCACCCCGCCCGCACAGGCGACGGTGCCGTCGAGCCGCACTTACACATACGTATCTGCGTTCAATCACGAGCGCTATGGCGTCGATATCTTCATTCCGCGGGGTACGCCGCCGCCCGGTGGATATCCGGCGCTCTATCTGCTCGACGGGAATGTATTGTTCGCCACCTTTGCCGATGCGATGCACAACAAGTCGAATGCGGGCGAAGTCGAGCCGGCGGTGATTGTCGGCATCCGCAGCACCGACACTCCGGATGGCGGCGACCGCACCTACGACTTCACGTATTCCGATATGTCGCCGCGCGAGAAGTCCATCGTGGTCGATCTCGGTGACAATCCCCGCTTCGGCGGATACAACGACTTCTTCCGCGCGATCGAAGAAGAGATACGGCCCGCGGTAGGCCGGATTGTGCCGCTCGATCCGAATCGCGCGGTACTCCTGGGCTGGTCGCTGGGAGGGCTATTTGTAACACACACTATGTTTGTGCATCCCGAAGCCTTTCACGGCTATGTCGCGCTGAGCCCGGCGCTGTGGCGGAATGAGCGGGCCGTCTTCTCCGAGATCCCGCAGTTCGAGCAGAGTGTCACATCCAGCGGCCGCAGGCTGAGCCTGTTCCTGGGCGTGGGATCGCTTGAAGAGCAGATTTCACCCGGTATGCGGAAATGGAAGATCGACCAGACGAAGCTCGCAGCGGAGATGGAGCACGGCCGCATGGTGGGCAACGCGCGCGACATGGCAAAGGAGCTCGGTCCGTTCTTCCAGCAGAAGCAGCTGCGGTTCACCTTCCGGCTGTTCGATGGCGAGACGCACAACAGCGCGCCCTGGAGCGCGGTGAATCCTGTGCTCGACTTCGAGTTTCCGCTCAATGCCGATAGCGAGAGGTAGCGGCGTTCCTCTGCCGCTATACGCCGAACTGCCGAAGATGGTAGTCGATGTGAATCTGGAGTAGCTTTCCCCACTCGCGCAGCGACATCCTGCCGAAGGTGCAGTGTGGTCCCCAGTCTTTCGCCGATCTCTTCTTCCAGGCTGTCTCGAGGATCAGGATGAGCTTCGCCTGCTCGTCGAAGAAGTCGAAGTGCTGGTCGTGCGGGATCTTAAAGCCCGTAGGCAGCCGCAGCCCCTGTGGCTGCTCCGGAAACCAGTCCACGAGAATCCAGCGAAAGACGGTGCGCGAGGTGAGATAGCTCTCGTCGGGAAGCGTGTAGAAGCCGTGCGCGTGCCCGCACGCCAGGTTGAGATGATGCAGGCCCTGGTCCACGGTCATGGTTCCCCAGTGCCCCCTGGATTGCGGGGTGAGCGCGGCGATGCGGGAGCGATATTCCGCCAGCCTGCTCTCGGTGAAGAAGTCCATGCCGTCCACCTGCCACACGCGGAAAGAGCGCGGGAGATAGCGGATCATGGCAAACCCGGTCTGCCAGAAGTCGGCTGTGAGCGAGGCCGTCAGCAGGTTCGTCATGCGTACTCCGTTCTTCTTCCGGTAGCGGGCTTCCGGACCTGGGCTCGCCGCGATAGCGGGACTCTGCTGCAACCAGTCTCGGAGGTTGCGGGATGGCGATCTTGCCTGATCCTTGCAGATTTTGGTTTCCCTGCAGATTTTGGTCCGCTGGAAAAGGATCGGCGGCAAGCGATACGCTATGGCTGAGAGCCGCAGGCAGGCTGCGGAAAGGAAACATGAGGCGATCGAGAGCAGAAAAGGCAGTCACGCACTCCAAAATTCTTTCTGTCGCGGCAAAGCGGTTTCGTGAGCGCGGGCTGCAGGGAATCGGCGTTGCCGATGTGATGAAAGACGCGGGCACGAGCGTCGGCAATTTCTATAAGCACTTCGATTCGCGCGACGATCTCGTGATGGAGGCGCTTGCCGAATCCTTCAAGGACCTGGACACGCTCGAGGAAACCGTCGAGAGCCTGTCGGCGTACATGGCGGAGTTCATGTCGGATCGCCATCGGGACGCGCCCGCGACGGGATGCCCGATTACCGCGTTCGCCGGGGAGATGGCGCAGGCCAGCGACGGCGTTCGAGCCGTGTACACGCAGCGCGTCAAGCGGACGCTCGGCTACTATGCCGACCACCTGAAGGGCGGCGATGCAGGCGCGCGCCATGCGCGTGCGATCCTGATGCTCAGCGCCGGGATCGGCGCGCTTTCCCTGTCGCGCGCCGTCAACGACAAGGCGCTCTCGCGAGAGATTCTCACCGTGCTGCGCAAGGAGCTCACCGGCCTGGCAGAGCGGCCATTGCCCGCGAAGCGCACTGCAGTGGTGAAGCGCATTGCGACGGCGAAGCAGGCAGGCGCGAAGAAGGCTCGCGCGAAGTCCCGGTAAGCTGTCTCTTCTCTTTTTGTTCCCGCCGCGCAGAGCTTCGCAAGCGCATGTCCCTTTTCACGAAGAGCGACGGTTTCCGCCAAGCGATAGGCCGCGGCGTGCCGGTACATTCTGCACAAGGCGCGCTTCGGGGCGCACGGATGGGTGCTGCGCGAGTTGGAACGCGTTGCCGGAACAGGATGTCCGAAATTGCTGGATTCCTGTCGTGGCGCTGCCCGGAATCCCTGCGTAGCCTGAGATTCAGAGGGGAGATTCAGACAATGGTCACGCAAAGTTCGATACTGCAATCGGTGGAAGTTCCGGACAGCAAGCTGGTCAAGGGCATCACGGAGTTCGTCCGGGATAATGAGACGGAGCTGCTCTTCAATCACTCCAGCCGCGTGTACTACTTCGCGGCGCTGGCCGGAATCAAGCGCGGCCTTCACTTCGATCGCGAGCTGCTCTACGCCGGCGCCATGTTTCACGACCTCGGCCTGATGCCGAAGTTCAGCAGCCAGACGGAGCGCTTCGAGGTCGACGGCGCGAATGCGGCGAGGGACTTCCTCAAGCAGCATGGCGTCGATTCGCTGGACATCACGCAGGTGTGGACTGCCATTGCGCTGCACACCACGCCGGGAGTGCCGCAGCACATGCATCCGGTAATCGCGCTGGTGACCGCCGGCGTCGAGATGGACGTGCTGGGCCTGACCTATGCCGAGTATCCGGATGAGGAGCGCGAGGCCGTGGTGGAGCGCTTCCCGAGATCGGCGCGCTTCAAGGAAGACATTCTGCAGGCCTTCTACGACGGCATCCACTTCAAGCCGGAGACGACCTTCGGCAACGTGAAGGCGGACGTTCTCGCGGACAAGGATCCCAGCTTCAAGCCGGGCAACTTCTGCTCCGTGATCCGCAACTCCGCCTGGCGCGCATAACGGGCGAGCCCGTTGCAGCGAGGGCGCGCCGGTCGGATATCGGCGCGCCCCTGGCTGTTTCCAGTCTTGAAAAAGAATCGGGACCACGAAGAAGGGGATTGAGAGCGCCGGAGGCTTCCGGCTGTTCTCAATCCCCTTTGTGCTGCTTCCCGGCGCTGCGGCGGAACGCTATACGTGCTCGGTCGTCGGTGAGGCTGCTCCTTCGAGCGACTCCATCGCCTGGCGCACGCCTGCGCCGTACTCCGGATGCGCCCTGGTGCAGTTTTCGATGTGGCGCTCCTGCACCTCGCGCCTTGCGCCGTAGAAGGCGCGGGCGGTGTTGGCAAAGAGGCGTTCCCGCTCGCCGGCGCTCAGCATCAGGAACAGGGCGCGAGGCTGGGAGTAGTAATCGTCGTCATCCTCGCGGAAGTTCCAGTGGTCGCCGTTGCCGCCGATCGCAAGCGGAGGCTCGCGGAAGGCAGGCTGCTCGATCCATTCGCCCTTGCTGTTCGGCTCATAGCTGGGAGCCCCGCCGGAGTTGCCGTCGACGCGCGTCTTGCCGTCGCGATGATAGCTGTGGAAGGGGCACTTGGGAGCATTCACCGGGATCTGGCTGTAGTTCACGCCGAGCCGGTACCGCTGCGTGTCTCCGTAGGAGAAGAGGCGGCCCTGCAGCATCTTGTCGGGCGAGAAGCCGATGCCCGGCACCACATTGGCAGGAGAAAAGGCAGCCTGCTCGATGTCGGCGAAGAAATTTTCAGGATTGCGGTTCAGCTCCATCACGCCGACTTCGATGAGCGGATAGTCCGCGTGCGGCCACACCTTGGTGAGATCGAAGGGGTGAATGTGGTAGGTGTCCGCATCCTTCTCCGGCATGATCTGGACGTAGAGCGTCCACTTCGGGAAGTCGCCCTTCTCGATGCTCTCGAAGAGGTCGCGCTGGTGGCTCTCACGATCATGGCCGATGAGCTCGGTGGCTTCCTGATCGGTTAAGTTTTCGATGCCCTGCTGTGTCTTGAAGGTGAACTTGACCCAGAAGCGCTCATTCTGCGCGTTGATGAAGCTGAAGGTGTGGCTGCCGAAGCCATGCATGTGGCGGAAGGATTTCGGAATGCCTCGGTCGCTCATCACGATGGTGACCTGGTGCAGCGCTTCGGGAAGCAGGCTCCAGAAATCCCAGTTGTTGTCGGCCGAGCGCAGGCCGGTACGCGGGTCGCGCTTGATGGCGTGGTTGAGGTCGGGGAACTTCAGCGGGTCGCGCAGAAAGAAGACCGGCGTGTTGTTTCCGACCAGATCCCAGTTGCCTTCCTCGGTGTAGAACTTCAGTGCGAAGCCGCGGATATCGCGCTCGGCATCGGCCGCGCCGCGCTCGCCGGCCACGGTCGAGAAGCGCACGACCATTGGCGTCTGCTTGCCGATTTCGGAGAAGATCCTGGCGCGCGTGTACTGCGTAATGTCATGTGTAACCGTGAAAGTGCCAAATGCTCCGGCTCCCTTGGCGTGCATGCGGCGTTCGGGGATGACTTCGCGGTCGAAGTGGGCCATCTTTTCCAGAAACCAGATGTCCTGCAGGAGCGCCGGTCCACGTGGGCCTGCGGTCTGAATATTCTGATTGTCGACTACCGGCGCACCAAACGCTGTGGTGAGTTTGTTCATCTCGATGTCCTCCTGATAGAGCTCTGGGCCTACCGTATCGCCTGGGCCTGGAGGCGATCTTTGCGTTTCTGCTCATCCTTCATGGAAAGTGCCATGGCTGCCTGCGCGGGCTGGTGTCTGCGCCGGAAGCGCCCGGGCGGAATGCCGGTGATCTTCGCAAAGCTCTCGGTGAAAGTGGCCTGGTCGGCATAGCCGAGATGGAGCGCGATCGCGCCGAGCGGGGTTTCGCTCTCCATCAGCAGCTGCTTTGCACGCTGGATGCGCAGGTCGAGCTGGAACTTGTAGAAGGGCATGCCGAAACTCTGTTGAAAGGCGCGCGCAAACTGGCGGCTTGAGAGACTGCACTCCGCGGAGAGCGTCTCGATGGAGATCTTCACGCCCTGCGCGGTGTGGAGAGCCCGTTCCACGAGGCTGCGGTTGCGCGGAGAAAGTCCTCCCACGGAGCGCTGCGGCGCGCGGCCCTCGATGCCATAGCGGTTGAGGAGATGGAAGTAGAGGGAGAGAGCGAAATAGCCGGCGAAGCCCTGGCTCCAGTCGGCCTGATCCACGAGCAGGGGATAGATGGATCGCGAGAGCAGGTGCAGATAGGCATCGACGACAGGGTCAGGGATCTCGAATGCGTCGATCGATGCAGGCAGGCGAGGAGGCGCATGATGAGAGGCGAAGCTGCGGAACGAGGCTCGGGGCAGGATGTAGAGCAACACGCCGCCTTCCGCGGGGGAGGCCGCTTCGACGAGCGCGTGCTCGTTGGCAGAGAGAACTTCTCCGGCGTGGCTGAGCGGCTTCGCTTCGCCGTTCTTCGCCGTCGTGATCCAAGCGGCAGCGGATGTGGACGCGGCCGTCTGGACCAGCACGGAGGCGCAGCCTGCGGGGATCGTGAACCTCTCGCCTGCCTGCAGCCGGCGCACGGTCATCGCCGGACTGCGGTGCGCCGCGTCGCGATTCTGTGCGTTCGCGAGCGCTGATGAGTCGTGCCCCTGCAGCGGTGAGGCAAGGGCGAAGGATGTCTGCCCGGAGTTTGCTTTACGCCGTGGCATGGCTCAACGCGTAGGGTGTCTGTCCGGCAAAGACAGCGCTGTTCAGGCGGATGGAGCGCTCGCGCCTCGCCTGCTTTCTCCATGTGGCGGGAGGGAGACCCGCGATGGTCGTGAATCTCCGCGTGAAGCAGGACTGATCGGCAAAGCCGCATTCCAGTGCAATCTGCGAGATGGGTTCCTCTGTGCCGACAAGGCGTGTCTGCGCTCTCTTCACGCGTTCGCGCACCAGGTACTTGTGAAGAGGCATGCCGTAGGTCGCCTTGAAGAAGCGTGAGAAGTGGCAGGTGGAAAGGCCACAGCGGGCGGCGACGGATGCAACGGTGATATCGGTATTCGATGGCTGGTGGAAGACCTGCGAGAGCGCCGAGAGCTGCCAATCCTGAAAGCGCAGGGTAGCGCCCTTCTTCTCCTCGGAGATTCGGTGGGAGAGCAGGCAGGAGAGCCGCTCACACAGCATGGCCACGGTGCAGCGAACGATCTCCTCGCTGAGCGGCGTTGTGACCTCTTCGAGCAGGCCCACGGCAAGCTGTGCCGCGGTCTCATCGGTGACCACTCTCCGCACGGGGTGAGCGGGGACGGCATTGGGCAGCTCGACGAAGTGCGCGTGGAGATGCAGGCAGACGGCGGAGAGCTCTGCGGCGGGTGCGGTGTCCGCGAACAGCTGCAGCGACACCCTATTCGCGCGCTCTGCCGGGATGTCCGCGTTCGATGCCGGCAGGATGAAGAGCTCGCGCCGTTCGAGGTTGCGCGAAAGAAGAAAGGCCTCCGCGCGTGGATGTTCCGTGAGAGGACGATGGAGCTGCCCGCCATAAGCGGCGCCTGTGCGATTCATAGGACGGTCCCCGCTGACTCGGCTGTAGGAATGAAATGCCTGGGATAAGCCGATTGTCTACGGAACCGCTGCCGCTGCGAAAGCCCCAATGGGGCAGAACTCATCTCCCTCATTCGAGGGGGCCATGGGTGGATTCACGTGCGTCAGTTCGTGAGAAACGACCCGACGTATGCGATGCGCCCGAGGGGTGGGCGATCGAGCTTTCGTCCTTCGGGATCGCAGGCAAAGACCTCATTCGAGGTCGGCATCCAGATGCCGTCGATCTGCTCGTAGGATGTGACGTACTCGGCGAGATTCAAGCCTCCGATCATCTCAATGCCGTTGCGTGTGCGCCTTAGCCGGCCATCGGGTCCGTA
Organism: Silvibacterium sp.; assembly: GCF_047605705.1. Lineage (NCBI taxonomy): Bacteria > Pseudomonadati > Acidobacteriota > Terriglobia > Terriglobales > Acidobacteriaceae > Silvibacterium > Silvibacterium sp. The sequence goes on from NZ_JASGFD010000015.1 coordinate 59,385, forward strand.
GTAGGCGAAGTGCAGGCTTGCGGGCGCGCCGAAGTCCGCGGGGAACAGGATGCGCAGCACGCGCCAGGTCTCGCCGTCTTCTTCCCACGGTTCCACCTCCTCGCTGATGAAGCCCGGCAGGGTGTAGAGGAATGGCGCGGTGACAGAATGGCGGATGGCAGAGCCGATGAAATAGGCGGTGCGGAGCAGGTCCCAGTCCATGGGCGAGTTTTCGCGCAGCATGGTCTCGCGTGGATGGGCCAGCGATTCGAGATAGGCTCCATGTTCGTCGGTGTGCGAGATGAGATCGGGCCGGATGAGGATGTGTCCCTGGCCTGCGGGAAGCAGCACGACGGTGCGCTGGGTGCGAAGCGAGAGCAGCAGGCGCGAGCGTGGCACGATGCCGGACCAGTTCCGCTGTCTACAAAGCTCGCCATCGGCAAAGACGTCGGTCACCAGGTCTGTGAACTGATTCCATTGAGCGAGTCCGCCGTGCGCTTCCACCACCAGGTTCAACAGATTGCTCAATGGGCCCCCATGCCATGCGTACGCTGCCGGGCCGGTGGCCACACTCCTGAGAGAAGACCGGCATGCATCGCCTCAACCTACAGCCGGACGCGGGAAAAATCTTTTCTCGAAACGGTGGTTTTTTGGAAAAACAGACAGACCCTGGACCGTTCGCGAGGGCATCGCGGTCGCGCTGGAAGGAAAGGCTCAAGTCGCGGCAGGGGAGCCAAAAAGCGCGGAGGCGGGCAAAGCAGAATCGCGCCGGAAGAGAAAGGATCGACAGGGACGACAGCAGGAATGAAGCGGTCGGCCCTATCTCAACTGGCGAGGACTCTGATGCCTGCAATTCGCGTTTCAGACGGTGTGGATCTGTTTTACAAGGACTGGGGCTCGGGGCAGCCGATCGTATTCAGCCATGGCTGGCCTCTCACCGCGGATGCGTGGGATGCGCAGCTGCTCTTCTTCGCAGACCGCGGGTACCGGGTGATTGCGCACGATCGCAGAAGCCATGGACGCTCCACCCAGGTTGCGGTGAACAACACGATGGACGCCTTTGCCGACGACCTGGCGGCGCTGATCGAATCGCTCGACCTGAAGGACATCGTGCTGATCGGGCACTCCACCGGGGGCGGCGAGGTCGCGCGCTATGTCGGCCGTCACGGCACGTCGCGGCTGGCCAAGGTGGTTCTCATCGGGGCCGTTCCGCCGGTCATGCTGGTCTCTGAAAAGAATCCGGGCGGGCTTCCGCTCGCGGTCTTCGATGGAATCCGCGAGGGCGTGCGCAACGACCGCTCCCAGTACTACAAAGACCTCTCGCTGCCGTTCTTCGGCTACAACCGCGAGGGCGCGAAGATCTCGGAAGGTGTGCGCGAGCACTTCTGGCTGCAGGGGCTGCTCGGCGGCATCAAGGGCCAGTACGATTGCATCGCGCAGTTCTCGGAGACGGACTTCACCGAGGACCTGAAGAAGATCAATGTTCCGACGCTTCTGCTTCACGGCAGCGACGACCAGATTGTGCCGTTGGCCGACTCAAGCCTGATCAGCGAGAAGCTGCTTCCGAAGCCGACGCTGAAGGTGCATCAGGGCCTCTCGCACGGGCTCGCGATCACGCATGCCGACCTGGTGAACCAGGATCTGCTCGCCTTTATCGAGGGCGCTCAATAAAAGCGGGAGCGAGATCAGGCCGGCTGCACGGCGAGCGTGTCGAGGTACATTCCGATGTGCTTCTCCGCGTTCTTCAGGTAGCCGGCCTTCTTGTCGAAGCGGTCGAGCAGCATGGCGCCCTCGAGCTGCGAGATGAGCACGGAGGCTACCTCCTGCGGGTCTGCGTCCGAACGTATCTCATGGCTGGCCTGCCCGTTCCTGACGATGTTTTCGACGAAGAGGCGCCATCCTTTCAGGGCTTCGCGCGCTTCCTTCTTCAGGCCGGGATTGCCGTCGTCGCTGTCGATGATGGTGTTCCCCAGCGGGCAGCCGCCGGGAAACGATGGGCGGATCACGGCGTTGTGGACGTGGAGCCTGAGCTTTTCGAGTGCGCCGGGGAGTTCGTCGACGCCAGCGATGCGCGCGGCGCAGGTCTGCTGCCAGGCGTGGTCGAAGGCGGCGATCGCGAGCGCTTCCTTGTTCGGGAAGTGGCCGTAGAGGCTGCCTTTTTCCAGCCCAACGGCGGCCACGATGTCCTGCATGGAGCAGCCTTCGTAGCCCTTTCGATTGAAAAGGGGCGCGGCTCTCTCGATGATCCTCCTGCGGGTTTCGCTTCCTTTGCTCATGACAGACTCTAGTTTCCCATGCGCGCCTGGAATGCTTCTTCGATCCGGCTTCTGTGACCGCCGGGAGAAGATGGCTCTTCTCCCGGCGGTGAGGCGGCGTGCGCTCTTACCAGGGGAGTTCCTGGCCGGCGTGGATGAATTTGCCGTTCGGGCTGTCGGCCCCGGCCAGCGCCAGATCCACGCTCGTCTTCGCGCCGTCGGCGACATCCAGCTGCGCGTGCTGGGTGCCGAGTTCGGTCCTGACCCATCCGGGGTGCGCGGAGTTCACCTTGACGCTGGTGTCCTTCAACTCCGCCGCCAGATGAACGGTGAACTGGTTCAGGGCTGTCTTCGAGGCGTTATAGGCAAATGCCTTCATCGGCGCGATGGGGCTGGCCGGGCTGGCCTGCAGGGTGAGCGAGCCAAGAATGCTCGAGAGGTTCACGATGCGGCCGGCGTCGCTCTTCCTGAGCAGCGGCAGGAATTCCCGCGTGAGCGCGATGACGGAGAAAAGGTTGGTGCCGAATACCGTCTGGAGCTCTTCCTCGGAGGTTTCGATGGTGCGCGGATTCAGGATGCCGCCTTCTCCGCCGATGCCTGCGTTGTTCACCAGAATATCCAGCACGCCGAAGCGTGCTTCCACTTCCCGCGCGGCGGCCTTGCGGTCCGCGTCCCGGGTGATGTCCAGCGCGAGCGGGTATACGGCGATCCCTTCGGCGATCAGCTTCTGCGCCGCCTGCTGCGCGGCCTCATAGGTTCTTGCCGCGAGAATGACGGTGACATCCTTCTGTCCAAGCTGACGAGCGGTTTCGAATCCAATTCCACGGTTTGCTCCGGTGACGAGTGCGACTTTCTTTTTGCCAGGCATCTCTCTGCCCTCCTGATCATTCGATAGATGAGTCTCTTTCACGATTCATAAAAAACGACCAGTCGGAAGTTTTTTATTCGAAGCAAGCGGCGATGCAGGGTAGTCTTCTTCCGGCTCAGAAGCCAATTTCTAGAGGTCGATGAAACCGCGCTGCACGGCGATGGCGACGGCGTGGGTGCGGTCCTGCGCGCCGAGTTTCGCGAGGATGGTCTTGATGTGGTCCTTGACGGTGTATTCCGAGATGAAGAGGAAGGCGCTGATCTGCTTGTTCGAGTGGCCCTTGGCCACCTGGTTGAGCACCTCGATTTCACGCGGCGTCATCTGTCCCTCGATGGCGTTCTTTGCGACGAGCTGGGCGATGTCGTCGGGGATGCGCCTCTTTCCGTTGTGTACATCGCGGATGGTGGAGATGAGTTCATCGCGGAGCATGTGCTTGAGCAGGTAGCCGACGGCGCCTGCACGCAGCGCGCGCAGGGCGTGGACGTCGCCCGCGGAGGAGGTGAGGACGATCATCTTGGCCACGGGGCAATCGGCGCGGATGGTGGTGATGAGGTCCAGGCCATTCATCTTCGGCATGCGCAGATCGATCAGCGACACTTCGGGCCGGTGCCGGCGAAAGAGCTCGAGCGCCTCGAGGCCGTCCTCCGCGGCTGCCACTACCTCCATGTCGGGCTCGGCGTTGATTTCGACACTGATCCCCGAGCGCATGAGGGGATGATCGTCAACGATGAGAATCCGTATTTTGCGATCCATACTTCGCTCCGTCTTGTTTCAGGCAGAGGCCGCGTGCGCGGCGAAAGAGGGCAGGGACGTGGCCCGGTGCCATCCGGTTTGTTCTGCAAAAAGCAGTGAGTTTCGTCTTAAATGTATATAGAGTACGAGCATACTTCCATAAACAGCCGGTGTGGATTGTTTACCCGAAATTATCCGGAAGTCCAGCACCTGTTTGCGTCCGACAACACTGCCGCCGAAGATGCTCCGATCGCTTCTCCCCTCTTTTGAGGGGGTGATGCGCCTTGCAGGAACGGCCTGTTTCCATCATGCTCTTTTTTCATGAAGCTCCTGCACGACGAGGGAGCGGAGGTTCGATCACGATGCGAGTAGCGCGTTGGCTTCAGATGGCGATTCCTGTGCTGTGCATGTGGCTGCTGCCGCCGGCACGGGGATTCGCGGACGAAGGCGCGCAGCATGGCTCGGACTACGTGGAGACCGCATTCACCATCGAGAACGGGCTGCCAGACGACACGATCAATGCCATCACGCAGACGAAGAGCGGGATCCTGTGGGTGGGCACAGGCGGAGGCCTGGCTTCCTTCGATGGCCGCACCTTCACGCACGTCGAGTTGCGCGTGCATGGCGGGGTGCCGCTGACTTCGGTGACGGCGCTGGTGGAGGGCGACGACGGGGATCTGTGGGTGGGCAGCGATGCGGGCATCGTCCGCATACGCCGGGATGAGCTGACCGATCCGGAGATCGGCGCTTCGGCGAGCTACCGGCTGGGCCGCGGGCAGAGCGATGAGATTCTCTCGATCTTCAAGCGCTCGAATGGCGAGATCTGGGCGGGGACGAACCATGCGTTGTATCGCTTCGACGGCCATCAGTTCGTCATCGCCGCGACCAGCATCTATGTCAGCCGCATCAAGGAATCCCACAACGGCCACCTGCTGCTGATTACGGGCAACGGCGCCGAGGAGTACGATGGCTCACCGAACCTGAAGAGCCTGCACGCGGGCGAGAGCGTGGGGGTGAAGGACAACCAGATCTTCGACATCTTCGAGGATGCCGAGGGGCGGCGCTGGTACTGCACGGAGAAGGGCGTATTCGCGCCCGGCGAGCGGAAGTTTCATCATCTGCTGCCGGAGGGACCGGGCACGACGGCGACCTTTCGCGAGGCTACCGATTCCCATGGAACGCCGTGGGTGGCCACGGGCATCGGGCTGTATGCCATTGTGAATGGTCGCCTCGAAGGACCGTCGGATAAGCCGACGCCGCGATCTTTCTACGTGAGCCGAAGCGGAGACCTCTGGATCGGCACGAACGGGCAGGGGCTCTTTCATCTTCAGCGGCGCGCGGTGCAGATGTACACGGCCGCGGATGGGCTGCTCAACGACGCGGTGATGGCGGTGCTCGCGGCAAAGAACGGCGATCTGTGGGTGGGCAACAACTGCGGGCTCGAACGCTTCGACGGCTGGCGCTTTCAGCGCTTCGCGGAAAAGGACGGGCTGAAGAATTCCTGCGTCTGGTCGCTGGCGGAGGACCAGGAACGGAATATCTGGATCGGCACGTATGGCGGCGGCGCGTTTCGCTATCGCGACGGCAGCTTTCGTCAGTTCACGATGGAGCAGGGGCTGGGGAGCAGAATCGTGTTCCGGATCCTGCCCGGCCGCGACGGCTCCCTGTGGTTCGCCACGCCGGATGGCCTCAGCCGGATGGCGGGAGGCTCGTTTCGCAACTACACCATCGCGGACGGCCTCTCCAGCAACCAGGTCTTCGATGTGCATGAGGACCGGCAGGGGACGATCTGGGCGGCGACGCGCGGCGGTGTGGATCGGCTGGAGGGCGACCGCTTTGTGTCTGTGCCTGTCTACTCGCATGACGAGACGGTGCTGGCGCTGCGCTTCTTCGAGGACTCCTCGGGCCATCTCTACACCACCGATCTGCCGAACGGCACGAGCCGCTTCGTCGACAACAGGCTGGTGCATGAGAGCAACTCCGTCTACCTGATGAACATGGTCCAGGGCTCCGACCACAGCCTCTGGTTCAGCAGCCATAGCGGGATCATCCACATGCAGGAAGGCGATCTTGCCGCGCGGCATGATGCGGATCTTCCTCCGAACTTTCAGCAGTTCGGAACGCACGATGGATTGAATTCGATCCAGGCCGGCGCGGGGCAGCCGAATATTGCAGCGACGGCGGACGGCAGGATCTGGACGGCGACGGTGAGAGGCCTGGCGATGATCGACACCGCCGCGCTTCCTCATGTCTCCAGCGCGCCGGAGATCTTTGTGTCACGGGCCTCGATCGATGGCGTGCGCAGCAAGATCGGAGACAGGCTGGTGCTGCGGCCCGGGATTCACCACCTCGAAATGACGCTTGCCGCCGTCGATCTGGCGGCTCCGGAGAAGATCCGGCTCCAGTACCGCATGGAGGGGGTGGATGCGGGCTGGCTGAATGCGGACGATTCGCGAAGCATCGTGTATACGAACATTCCGGCGGGGTCGCATCCGCTGTATGTGCGCGCGACGGACAATGCCGGCAACTGGAGCCAGAGCCGCGCCATCTACGAGGTGACGCAGCAGCCGTACTTCTACCAGTCGAGAGTGGTTCAGCTGGGAGCGCTGGCGGCTGCTTTCCTTCTGCTTGTCTCCACGTACCAGCTGAGGATGAGGCATGTTCTCTCCCAGAGCAGCAGAATTCTGCGAGCGCGCCAGATCGAGCGCGAGACCATTGCGCGCGACCTGCACGACACATTTCTGCAGGGCGTGCAGGGGCTGGTGCTTCACTTCAACGCGGGCACGCGGCAGCTTCCGCCCGGGGAGCCGGTGCGGACCATGTTCGAAGAGGCACTGCGCCAGTCCGATCGCGTGCTGCTGGAAGGCCGCGGCCTGCTGCTCCGGCTCACGAGCGAGAAGGTCTCCTCGCAAAGCCTTGCGGAGGGATTCACCGAGGTGGGGCGGGCTCTCGAGAACCTGAGCGATGCGGAGTTCAGCGTGCGCATGCATGGAGGCGAGAGAGAGATCAATCGCGTCGTCCACGAAGAGCTCTTTCAGTTAGGGCGCGAGGCGATCTTCAATGCGTTTCGCCACGCCAGGGCGAAGCAGATTGCGGTCGTGCTGAATTTCGGCGTATCTGGACTGCAACTGCAGGTGACGGACGATGGCGTGGGTATCGATCCGGTGGTGCTCGAATCGGGAGCGGCGCCCGGACACCTGGGGCTGCTGGGGATCCGAAGCCGCGCGGAGCGAGCCGGCGGCAGCGTGGAGATTCACAGCAGGCGGGGCGCGGGCACCGAGATCTCGGTGAGGGTTCCGCGGGAGATTGCGTATCGCGAGGAGATGGCGCATCGGGTCCCGGGCAGTGCGGCTCTGGGGCATGTGGCTCTGGGGCATGTGGCTTTGAGATGGGTCGGCAGCCTGCTGTCGCGGCTCCGCTTCCGCTTCCGGAGCGGAGCGGGGAGAGATGGCCGCGTGCGCACCTGATGGCGGCGTGCCGGCGTGGGGATACAATCGACACACCGCATTCCTCTTCTCCGGAGAACGCCTTGCTTTCTGCCATGTTTTTGAAGGCCCGCCGCAAGGGCATGATTGCCGCCGCCATGGTGCTGGCTGCCGCGCCGCTTCCGCTCTCTGCTTCGAGCGCCGACGCAGGCACATCGACGTCCGCGATCCTGAGCCAGGCTGAGAGCCAGGCCCATGCCGAGCACAAGAACATCCTGGTGGATTTCAGCGCTTCGTGGTGTGGCAACTGCCGTCTCTATGACCGCTTCCTCGCCGACCCGCAGATGCGTCCGATCCTCAGCCGCGCTTTCGTCTTCGTCACGCTCGATACCGGTGAGCGTGAGGGCGATCCGAAGCACGCGAACACGCCCGGCGGCGTGGACTTTGAAAGCTCCATCGGCGGTAAGAATGAAGGCTTTCCGTGGCTGGTGATGCTCGATGCGGATGGCAAGCCGATCGTGAGCTCGGACCGTCCTGATCCGAGGGCGAAGAGCGGCAAGGACAACATCGGCTACCCGGTTGCGCCGGAGGAGGTCGACTGGTTTGTCGAGATGCTTCGCCGCGCTGCGCCGCAATTGAATCCGCAGGACCTGGCCAGCGTTCACGAGTGGCTTACCGCGCGCGCCGCTCCGCTGCTGCATCACTAAGAGACCTGGGTCATCCAGGCAAAGCCCGGCGGAGAGGGAATGCGCTCTTTGCCGGGCGTTGCTGTGATGCGCCGATGTCAGATAGCCGAGAAGCCGCCGTCGACGTTCAGCTCGACGCCGTTCACGAAGCTTGAGTCGTCGGAAGCAAGGAACAGCGCGACCGTCGCGATTTCCTCCGGTTGCCCCATCTTTCCCCGCGGGATGAGGGACTCGAACATCTCCTTCGCCTCCTTCGTAAGAACTTCTTCCTGCATCGGAGTGGCGATCGGGCCGGGCCCCAGCACGTTCACGCGGATATTTCTGCCCTTCAGTTCGTTGAGCCACGTGCGTGCGAAGGAGCGCAGCGCCGCCTTGCTCGCCGCATACACGCCGAAGCCGGGAAAGCCTTTGATGGATGCGACGGAGCCGGTCATGATGATCGATCCGCCATCGCGGAAGAGCGGCAACGCCTTCTGCACCGTAAACAGCGTTCCGCGCGCATTCAGGCCGAAGATTGCATCGAAGTGCTGCTCGGTGACTGTGCCCAGGGGTGCGGCCTCGCCCCAGCCTGCGCTCGCGAACAGGATGTCGATGCTGCCCTTTTCCCGCTTGACCGTATCGAACAGGCGGTCGAGGTCGTCGAGATTGGCCGCGTCCCCGCGCACGCCGGTTACGTTGCGGCCAATCAGCCTGACGGCCTCATCGAGCTGTTCCTGCCTGCGACCGGTGATGAACACGTAGGCGCCCTCTTCGACGAAGCGCCTTGCGCTCGCCAGCGCCATGCCGCTCGAGCCACCCGTGATGACTGCGACCTTACCTTCCAGCTTTCCCATAACTACTCCTTCCGCAAATGTGTTTCGACAGACGTGTAGGATTCCCTACAGAGGAGTAGATTTCTCTGGTGCTGGACGAGAACTGCTCGAAAGTCCGAAGATTTTGTCTATTCGTCCAAACGGAGAGGCTGCATTGGACCCGATCACCGACATCTTTAGAACGATGCACGTGACCGCTTTCGGTCTGCACAGGCTTGAAGCCACTGCACCGTGGGGCGTGAAGCAGGAAAACCGGGGTAAAGAAAAGGCTGCGCCTTCGGGCAAAAAGAGTGTCCGCACCGATCTGGCGCACTTCGCCATGCTTTCGCGCGGCAACTGCTGGCTGAGCGTGGAAGGGATTGCGGAGCAGATTCCTCTCACCGGCGGTGATTGCTTTTTGCTGGCCAAGGGAACTTCGATTGTCTTGCGCGACAGCCCGCGGACACGTCCGAAGTGGAGCTTCAGCGAGATCGGGGCGAAGGCCAACGGCAATGTCGCTCTTTACGGCGGCGGTGGCGCAGCGACGACGATCGTCTGCGGCTCCCTAAGTTTCGATCACGCCAGCCTGAAGCCGATCACCCAGCTGCTGCCGAACTTCATCCTGATCAAGGCCGACCAGGCACGCACGCTTGCGCTTCATCTCACCATGCAGGCGCTGGCGTCAGAGATGGTCGAGCAGGCTCCGGGATCGGAAGTGGTCGCGGCGCGGCTTGCCGAGATCCTCTTTGTCCAGGCGCTCCGGGCGCATATCGCGTCGCGGCCGGAGCGCAACGGAGGATGGCTTCGTGCGATCTTCGATCCTCAAATCGGCACTGCGCTGCATGCGGTTCACGACCGCGTGAGTACGCCGTGGACGGTCGAGTCCCTGGCCACCGCGGCGGGCATGTCCCGCTCCGCATTTGCCGCGCGATTCAAAGAGCTGCTGGGACAAACGCCGCTGGAATACGTGACCGAGTGGCGGATGCAGAAGGCGATGCAGCTGCTGGAGCAGCGTGACAGGAAGCTCATCGACGTGGCCCGGTCGGTCGGTTACGAGTCCGACGCTGCATTCAGCAAGGCGTTCAAGCGAGTTGTGGGGGCCAACCCCGGGGAATATCTCAGGCGTGGCCTTGAGGGCCACGCCAGCGCGGGATAAGGAACGATTTGTAACGCGGAGGATGAGTCATCGCGATCGCCGCCGGTGAGATGGGATCTCGATACCGGCTCCTCGTTCTGGTACGCCGTTCCTTATTGTTCGCGCGGCTTCAGGGCCAAGTCGTGTTGGGTTCGCCGACCTTTACCGTGTATGCGATCACGAAGCGCATCGGTTCGGTCGCGCTGCCGTTGCGGCTTACGCGATGAAAGCTTGCCTTGTCCTGAAAGCCCTGGCCGGCGACGATGATTTCTTCGGGGTTGTCATCGAAGGCCGACACCATCGTGCCTTCGAGCACGTATCCGATACCTGGAACCGGATGCGCGTGGCCGCTGCCGTCCGCGCCTGCCGGATAGGTGATGAGGAGCAGGCGCGTCTCCCAGCCGGGCATGCCCTCGACGGCGGCGGTTTGCAAAAGCGTGCGCGTGATCTCAGAGCTCATACGATTCTCCTCGTACTGCGAAGGGGCGCCGATGAAGCGGCGGCTGCGGGATGGCGTTCATGGCCGGCGCACGATGGTGTGTGCCGGCCATGAACAGCGAATCAAATCGAGGTTAGAGCAGGTTTACGGCCACATCCACATTGTTGCGCGTGGCGTTGGAGTAGGGGCAGATCTGGTGTGCGAGATCGACGATCTGCCGCGCCAGCGTAGGTTCGATCTCGGGCAGGCGAATGCCGAGCTCGGCCGTGATTCCGTATCCGCCTTCCGAGCGGGCGCCGATTCCGACGGCCGCTGTGACGGTGGCATCGGAGGGGATCCTGACCTTCAATTGCTGGCCTGCGACCTTGACCGCGCCGAGAAAGCACGCCGCGTAGCCCGCTGCGAAAAGCTGCTCAGGGTTGGTGCCTTCGCCTCCAGGACCGCCGAGCTCTTTGGGAACGGCGAGCTGCAGATCGATCTTGCCATCCTCGGTGCGGGTTCTTCCATCCCGGCCGCCTACGGCGGTGGCTGAGGTTTTATATTTCACGTCGACAGACATACTGTTCTCCTTGTTGTGAATCGTGGTTGTGATGAATCATCGAAGACAGGCAGCGCCGCGTCAGTTTGCTTCGAGCGTTGTGGACTTCGAAAGCTTGCGCGTGAGCAGGATTCCGCCGATGAGGAAGTAGAGGGCTCCGAAGGTGGCGTAGCCGCCGACATCCTTGATGTGGCGCTTATCCCAGAGTCCTCCGAGGAAGTAGGCGACGCCCGCGATCATCGACTGCGCGCCGCTGAGGATCATCGCCCACTGGCCGCCTCCCAGCTGCCTGCGCCGGATGAGGCCGAGGACCAGCTGCAGCAGGCCGGCGCCGAAGGCCCACAGGCCGAAGACCGCGACCGCGTAGATCGGCTGATGAAAAACGGTGAGGCCGATACCGAGCGCGGCGCCGACTCCCAGCAGTGCGTTGATGATCTGCGAGGTGCGGGCGCTGCCCGATCGGCTCGAGGTGTTGAGGTCGTAGATGGTGCAGGCGACGTCCCACAGCGGGTAAAGGAAGAAGAGGACGGCGGCGAGCAGGGGCTGCCGCATTGCGGTGGTGATGACAACGGCCGCCCACACCACCTGGAATGCGGTACGAACGAAGTAGAGGTTGCGTAAAGAACGTGTGGAGTCGAGGGATATGGTTTCCATTTAAATTCTCACTATCTTCTAGTTGGTAGGGCGATGAGGTCGAGGAGGCCTGCTGTCTTGCAGCCTCCAGATCGGCTCAGGATTTCGTGGCGGAAATACGGCTCAGGGCGGTTTGCGCGAGCGACCGGAAGATGTCGCTGTTGCTGGTTGCGCGCGCGGAGAGCATGGCGCCGTGCAGCACGGCGATCAGCAGTTGCGCCTCGGTTGCAACGGTGCTCTGAAGATGTACGGTGCGTGCTCGCGAGCCGGCTTTGAGGGTGCGTTCAAACCACTCGGTGAGCATGGAGAAATGGAGACGGACTTCGGTCTGAACTTCTTCCGGCAGCGAGGGCATCTCCGCGCCCAGCAGCGCGCCAATGCAGAACGAGAGGCTGCTGTCCTCGATGCATCCCTCCCAGAAGCGGAAGTAGTTGCGGATGCGTACCAGGGGGTTCTCCGTGTGGGTGTCGAGCGCCTTCATGGCGTCCGAGATCCTGGAGCGATGGCGCCTCAGGACAGCGACGACGAGACCGGCCTTGGTGGGGAAGTGGTGATGGATGCTGGCTTTGCGAATTTTCACCGTCTCCGCGATATCGGCGTAGCTGAAGGCGGAATACCCCCGGTCGATGAGGAGGGCGTTGGCCGTGTCGAGGATCCGTTCTGCTGTTTCACCTTGCATATTCTCTAGACTACCAACTAGTAGGATTGGATGCAGGATTTTTTGCGCGGCTGGAATTTTGCGGCCGTTCTGGTTCGCAGCAGGGAGTTCCGAGGCGGCCCGATGTGCCCTGGACTGGTTTAGCCGAGAGCTTTAGAGCGTATTCACGGATTGCGCCACAAAACTTGTCATTTCTCTACTCCGCTCCGGTCGGAATGGCAAGCCAGCTGGTAAAACTTTTGGTTTTGTCCTCTCTATCTGTGGATACACCTAAGCCTCTTCTGTGAGGAGGGTATGGATGTCGACGATGGTCTCTTTCTGCGGATCGGTGAGACGAGCGAGCAGGTGACGCCGTATGGCGTCTGCGTGGATGGGTCTTGCCGCATCCAGCTTTGCCTTGCCTTCCTTCGTCAGCACGACGAAGACGACACGCTGGTCCGCTTCCTTGCGAAGGATCAGCTGCCTTTGCTGCATGCGCGTGAGGTGATGCGAGAGGCGGCTCTTGTCCCAGCCGAGCGACTCCGCCAGCGACTGCTGCCGCATCTTTCCGTCTCCGAGATCGGCCAGGCGGGACAGCACGCCGAAATCGGAGCCGGAGAGACCGGTTGCGGCAGAGATTTCCCGCTCGATTTTTTCCAGAGAGAGCTGCCCCATCCTCTTGAATGCGTGCCAGATTTTGATTTCGCGAGGAGAGAGAGGTTTGACGGGCATGAGGACAGACTAGTGTATCTGGGTTGACGTGACAACCTCGTGGATGTAGCGTGGTTGACATGACAACCATTCAAAATCGCGTCGCACTTGTTACCGGAGCGAACAAAGGCATCGGCAAAGCTATCGCCAGGGGGCTGGCGCAGAGGGGGCTCACCGTTTTTCTTGGAGCGCGGAATCGGGAACGGGGCGAAGCCGCTGCGGAGGAGCTCAAGGCCGTAGGGGATGTGCGTTTTGTGCCGATCGATGTTACGGATGCCGACTCTGTGGCGAACGCGAAGCGGGTGATCGAGGCAGAGGCTGGGCGGCTGGATGTGCTCATCAATAACGCGGGTATTGGTGCTGCGCCCGGTTCCAGATTCCATACCCCGCAGGAAGAGACGGCGGAAAACCTGCGTGCCGTCTACGAGACGAATGTATTTGCTATCGTGACGGTTACGAATGCCTTGCTTCCGCTTCTTCTGAAATCCGATGCGGCGCGCATTGTGAACGTGACGAGCAAACGCGGATCGCTTGGCGAGGAGGGCGCGTGGGTGGGCCAGCCGAACATGACGTACTCCAGCTCGAAGACCGCTCTCAACGCGATCACCGTCCATTATGCCCGCAGCCTTGCTGGGACCAGCGTGAAGGTGAACGGAGCGGCGCCCGGGCATGTGGCGACGGACTTCAACGGCTTCCGGGGGACGCGCACGCCGGAACAGGGAGCGGAGGTGGCGATTCGTCTGGCCGAGCTGGACAGTGACGGGCCGAGCGGCCTTGTATTCGAAGATGATCGGCAGCTTGCGTGGTAGCCGGTCAGTATTGGACCGCGTAGTTCAGGAGCACTCGTCCGGAGCGATGGGATTTGTGATCGAGCAGTTCGAGCGTGGTCTGTTCATGGCCTGCGGGCAGCAGCGGTACGCCGGTTCCCAGAAGAACAGGGATGATTGCTACCTCGATGGAATCGACTGCGTGGAGTTTGAGAAGCGAGCGAAAGAGATGGCCTCCACCGAAGAGCCAGATGTCCTTCTTCGATTGCGCTCGCAGGCCTGCCACGGCATCGCGCGTGAGGTGCGAAATGATCGCGATATTGGGCGCATCGTTTGCGCGCAGGGTCTGCGATGCGACTACGATCTTCGATCCTTGTGTGCCGAACTGCTCAAAGCCTGAGCGTGCCGCCTCGTAGGTCTTCCGGCCCATGAGCAGGATGTCGAACCTCGACCAGATTTCTGCGAAGTTGGTTTCGGGGTCGGCGCCGATCCAGTCGGCCTCGCCGTTCGGGCCGGCGATGTATCCATCGAGGCTCATGGCTACGGAGTAGCAGATTTTTTGCACGCTGCAGCGCCTCCTCGCCGCTCACGGCCGAGAGGCCGGAAGGTCCTTGATGGCTGGCAGAGCCGTGAGGAAGTGATATTCGCCGTCGAGCACTCCTGAAGCCTTGCCTGCTTCCGCGGCCCGAGGATCGTCGATGAATTGCCTGGCGGTCTTCACGCTGTCGATTTGAAAGAGGAAGAAGATGTTGTTCGGCTCTCCGAGGCTGGCCCACATGTTCCGCAGGTGAAGGCCGGCGTCTTCCTGGGCAGCGCGATGCGAGCGAAAGACCTTGTGCCAGGCCGCCAGATCCTGCACGCGATTGCGGCATAGCATGTAGTCGCTGCGGCGGTCTGTGTTTCGATTCATCCAGAGCATGAGTGAGAGGTTTACGGCCGCGAAGACGAGAGGCCCATAGGCGCGGCCGGGCTGGTGAAGCTCGAAGCCGACGACCGCGTCGAATAGCTGGACCAGGGTCATGGTGACAGCCAGCGCGCTCACGCCCTGGCGGGATCGCAGGAAGAGTGCGTACAGGACTGCGAGCGGGAGAGCGACGCTGCGCGAGGCCGCATAAAGGGCGTATTCATGCCCGCCCGCCATGTGCAGAGAGAGCAGCGAGAAGGCTGCGCTGACCAGCGCGCTGAAAAGGGTGAATGCCGCGCATGTCCAGAATGCCGGTCCGGAAGCGGGATTTGATCTCATGGGGCAGCATTCTATGCCCGATGGCTTCCGGAGTTCCTGCAAATTTCTGTTACAGGTTGGGGAGGGGATTGCTGGGGAGGCGCCGGCTTCCTGTCATGAAGAGCCACGACGCCTTCGCGGGCTCGCTCACGGCGCAACGAGCAGCTATCGCGACAAGATAGCCAGGTCGATAAGAATGGCGATGGTTACAAGGTCGAAGAGCAGGTGCAGTGTGTCCGGACGAATGCCATGACGATGCGGCAAAAAAGAGTGGGTGCCTGCGTACATGGTCCTGTAGCGAGCGACGAGCGCGGGGTCTGCGCGAACGAGGTACGGGAACCACCAGGCCTTGAACGAGCCGTAGCAGGCAAGCCCGTAGGTGATGCAAAGCCACCAGAAGACCCATCCGGGAAGGTGCCTGCCAAAGGAGACGGCCGTGGCGATCAGTCCTACTGCGACCGGAGCGAGGTTGAGCAACGTCGTGGCAAGCAGTTTGCCGGTCGGAAATGCTACTCGTATGCCTCTTACGTTGTTGAGGGAGCCCAGAGGAATCCAGTTATGGAGCGATACGAAGAGCACGACAAAGCACTGGAGGGCGAGCAACACGATCATTGCGGTGGCATGCATGGGTTACCGCCTTCGGATACAGTGTGGAGCCGGTTTGCCGTGTATCGCCACGGGCAGGAGTGCCCAGAATCATACATCTCGTTCGAGGTTTGTCGCGATGCCTCTCAAGAACATGACTTAGTCCGTAATGACATGCGTAGTCTTTGGCAGTTGGTGGATTGCCGAGGAGAACGGCGACTTGTTGGTATTTATCAAGCCTGGGCTCGACCAGCGAAAAGTGTCGCACTCGAGCCAGCAGAAGGCTTGTATCGGTTACCCGTCGGGTGGACAATAGGTTCGAAGTTCGGACGGAGACGCGGACAGCGCCGCCGGTCAACGAGTACACAGTCATAACCATATGGGAATTCACATGCCACTCAAAGCGCCGCCAGTCTTCCGACCGAGCAATACACTGCCTATCCTGCCTAAGATGGGGCCACCCGCCTTCAGGCCGCAGGCTGCAGTGCCAACGCAGGAGAGACCTTCCGCCCCCGCAGTTTACCGGCCTATGTTACTGGCGTCCCAGATGGCATCAGGAGTCTCTGCGATAAAGCAGCAGATGGCGATTCAGCGTTCAAGAGGGGTTGGCGGTGGTAAGGGAGGTCTTGGCTATGGCGACGTTGGAGGGGGCGATCAAGAGCTGAATCAGGAAGCTCTTCAAAGAGTTGGTCTCGCGGGAGTCAAGGGACATAAAAAGGGTAAGAAAGGATCTCGCGTTTCGGGACAGACGAAGATAGAAACAGCAAAATTTGTTGAGGCACGGAAAGAAATTCAAGGAGAACGGAAGGCTCAAGTGCAGGACTGCCGACAGTTTCATAAGAGAAGAAATCTTGGCGAGGAATGTCCCAGTTGCAGGAAAGTCGTCGACGGCAAAATGATTTAAGTCGAACCTCCTGCTCGCCGCAGAAATTAAGCTGTTACCCGTCGCAGCGGACTCTCCAACTCAAGACTGGTTTGCGGGAAACAGGAAATCCGGCTCAACTATTTCTACCGATGCTGCTTACAGTCGGGCCAAGCGCTTTGATCGATCCCTTTGAGGGGAAGCCAAACGGCTACGCCAAGCATGGCCACGAACATGGGGGCGACGAGCGCCATGGAGTCATACCTGGGGGCGAACACGGCGAGAAGGCTCTTTATGACGAAGCCTGCGCCGCCCAGTAACAACAAGCCTCCAGGCGTGCGGGAAAGATAGCTGCTGCGACCGAGACTCTAAGTGCCTAGCCACATTGCATCGTTTTCCAGCGATGGCACGGCTGCCCAGAGTGTCACAGCGTGTTACCTGAGAAATCTCGCATAGTAGCCCGGGGCAAAACTGTATGGATTCTCGCGGGTGCCCAGAAACTTCGGAGGCAGGAAAATGATGCCGCTCAAGACAAGAAGGATTCCCAGTGCGGTCCACCAGTCGCGCCCGGAAAGATGAGAATGCAGCAGAGAAAAGACGCCAGCGAGAAAGAGGGGAAAAAAGCCGATCAGGACGGTGGCAAATCCGGGGTTGTAGATCGTGCGCTTGCCCTGTGGCTTGAACTTTCGATACATCTCATAGCCGAAATAGAGGTGCATTGCTGTCTCGGCGAAGGCGAAGAATGTCTGGCTTAGCAGCACTCCAGGAGTAACGCCAACATAGAGCAGGATGATGCCAAACCACATAGCTCCGAACACCGTGATCATGTCGGTTAGCTGGTTCATGGGATAGCGATCCGGAAGGTCTGATTTCCCCATCACCCAGTTGTACTCGTATCCAAAACCACCTGGAATCCGCCACTCTTCCCACGCATGCAGAGGCACGAGCACGTAGGTAAACGCGACAATTTTCTGTGCCGTAGACCAGTTCTCTCGATGGGTTGCCAACGCGAACAACACCCCGCCACCCAGAAGAAGCATGACGTAAAGCCATATCGATTTCGACCAAAGCCTAAGGAACACAAAATCTCCGCTCACCAGGAGAATAGAACGGCTTTCTCCAAAACTCCGAATTTCTCTGAGCTTTTTAGCCACTTACGATGGATGCCTCTCACGCTTGGCGATACGCGTGACGAGTAACGCTCTTCAGGGAAGCAAACGGACCATTGCTGCCATAAGCCTACTTGTCGTTATCAATTCCACATAGTGCCAGCGGGAATGCGGATTGTGGCGAAACATCAAACCACGTTGACGAAACCTCGTCTGCCTAGTTGGAATAAGGAGCAGGAGCAAAGATAAAGATGGCAAGGATCGTTGTAATCGGAGGGAGCGGTCACGTTGGGACTTACCTCTTGCCTGCGCTTGTGGAACGAGGGCATGAGGTGGTGAATGTGAGCCGCGGTAAAGCCGCTCCCTATCGCGAAGATCGCGCCTGGGAGAGCGTCCAACAGGTTGTGGCTGATCGAAAGGCAGAAGAAGCGGAGGGCGAGTTCGGCTCACGAATCGCTGATTTGGATGCCGATATTGTCGTGGACATGATCTCCTTTGAGCTGGAGGGAGCGCAGCAAGTCGTCGAAGCTCTGCGTGGCAAGATCGAGCACTATCTGTTTTGCAGCTCCATCTGGGTCTATGGTCATCCGACCACTGTCCCGTCAATTGAAACAGACCCGATGAATGCCATAGACGAATACGGCATCAACAAGGCCAAGATCGAGCGGTGGCTGATTCAGAAGGCACGGAGAGATGGTTTTCCCGCCACAGCATTCCGACCGGGGCACATCGTTGGGAAAGGGTGGGTGCCAATCAACCCGCTGGCCAATCCAAATCCTGAGGTCTTCTCGCGCATTGCGCACGGTGAGGAACTCGCCCTTCCAAATCTCGGGCTAGAGATGGTGCATCACGTCCATGCAGACGACGTTGCGCAGTGGATCATCCGAGCAATCGAGAGTAGGGCTGCGTCGATTGGTGAGGTTTTCAACACCGTATCGGAACACGCTCTTACGCTTCGTGGCTACGCAGAGGCAATGTTTCGCTGGTTCGGTCATGAGCCTCGACTGACCTTCCTGCCGTTTGAAAAATGGAAGCAAGGGCTGTCAGAAACGGACGCGCATTCATCCTGGGGGCACATCATGCGAAGCTCGTGCATTTCCATCGAAAAAAGCCGTACGAGGCTTGGATACAGTCCGCGCTTCACAAGTATTGAGGCCATCAAGGAGTCCGTGGTGGCTCTCATCGCATCCGGTAAAGTCTCCGTTCCGGGGAGGTAAGTCTCGACAAACGGCCTTCCGGGAAATAGTGGCAGGTTGTATCTCTTCTTACACGCCGGCATGTTCTCGCTGATCGGGATGCGCGTGCGCGGCGATGGCTTCAGGAGGGACGGCTGGGCGTCTCCGGCTCTTGCCGTACGGATGGGTAGCGGCCTGCGGTCTGGCGAGGTCATCCGGGATTGCGAGCCTGTAGGATGGACGCATATTCGTTTTCGAAGGAGTCCTCGCCCGTGCCCTGGTTCACCCTGCAAGCCGATGCCATTGCTGAAGCGCAGATTCAAGAAGTGGCCATCCGTCTCGTTGAGGAAGCGCAGGCGCGCATTGCGCCGAAGCTCGATCGTGTGCTGCTGCTGCCGCCTGATTTGACGCGTGCGCATTCGGGTGTGGGGCGGATTACGGAGTGGGTCTACCAGGAAGTGATGCGCCGGAACCCGGATGCCTATGTGCGGGTGATCCCTACGCTGGGGCAGCATGTGCCTCACACGGAAGCCGAGAACAAGTGGATGTTCGGCTCGATTCCGAATGAGATCATTCTGCCGCATGACTGGCGGAAAGGGGTCTCCCATGTCGGCACGATTCCGGCTTCGCTGGTGGAAGAGACTACTGGCGGCGTGGCCGACTGGGAGATCCCGGTCGACCTGAACGCGACGCTGATGGACGAGAAGTGGGACCTGATCGTGAACCTGGGCCATGTTGTGCCGCATGAGGTCCTGGGTTTCGCGAACCATAACAAGAACTACTTCATCGGGCTGGGCGGCAAGGAGACGATCTGCGCCTCGCATATCGCAGCCGCGGTGTATGGCATCGAGAACAATCTCGGATGCCTCGTGACACCGCTTCGCGCCTGCTATAACTACGCGGAGGAGACGCTGCTCGGCGATCTTCCTGACGTCTATCTGCAGATTGTGATGCAGCGCGATGCCGAGAACCGGCTGGTGACGAGCGGCCTGTTCGTGGGCGACGATCTCGAAACCTATCTGCAGGCCGCTCGTCTGTCTCGCGAGCAGAATATTACCGTCTTCGAGAAGCCGGTGAAGAAGATGGTCGCCGTCATGCAGCCGGACGAGTTCCGCGCGACGTGGGTTGCGAATAAAGCGGTGTATCGCACGCGCATGGCGATTGCCGACGGCGGCGAACTGCTGATCATCGCGCCTGGGGTGGAGCGATTCGGTGAGCAGCCGGAAGTGGATGCGCTGATTCGGAAGTATGGATACAAGGGAACGCCGCGCACGCTGGCGTTATACAAGACGGAAGCGGATATGCAGGCGATTCCGCATGGCGTGGCGCACCTGATTCATGGCTCGAGCGAGGGGCGGTTTACGATCACGTACGCGCCGGGGCCGAAGATCAGCAGGGAAGAGATTGAGCAGGTAGGCTACGCGTACGCGGATGCCGAAGCGATGCAGCGGCGCTATGATCCGAAAACGATGAAGGAAGGCTGGAACACCCTGCCGGATGGCGAGGAGGTGTTCTATATCTCCACGCCGAGTGCGGGACTGTGGGCCACGGACGCGAAATTGAACAACGCGGCCCGGCGCGAACTGGCTGCGTTGTAGGGCCGTTCGCGTTTTCCATCGGCGACGTTCTCGTCGCTTGCGGGCTGCGGATGAGAGACCCGGTCATGCACGGACTGCATGGATGCCGAGTTTCTTGTACGGGCGGATCATTGCGTCGGACACGTGCGCTTCCGTGATGATGCCGGTGACCTGGCTTAGCTCCAGCACCTTGAACGGCGATGCCGCATTCAGTTTTTCGGCCGAGGCCAGCACGTAGGTCTCGGCGGCGGCATGGCTCAAGGCGCGTTTTACGCCAGCCTCTTCGAAGTCTCCGGTCGTCAGTCCTGTTTGCGGATGGACGCCGGTCACGCCCATGAAGAAGATGTCGGCGCGGATGGCCTTTATGCCCTCAAGGCAGGCGGCGCCGACAGCGACCACCGAGTGCTTGAAGAGCCGTCCTCCGAGCAGAATTACTTCGAGAGAAGGATGGTACAGAAGCTCAAGCGCGATGGTGGGGCTATGCGTGACGACTGTGGCTTTGAGTTCATGCGGCAGATGTCTGGCGATCTCCCTTGACGTCGTTCCGCCATCCAGAATGATGACCTGTCCCTGCTGAACCATCGCGGCCGCCGCGCGGCCGATCGCCACTTTCCCTTCGTGCCTTATCTCTTCTCTTGCTGCAAAATCGCCCATCGCCGGGGATGCGGGCAACGCTCCACCATGCACGCGAAGCAACAGGCCATCCTGGGCCAGCTCGCGCAAATCGCGGCGGATGGTGTCTTCCGAGACGCCTAACTCCTCGCTCAGTTCTTTCGCTACGAGTTTGCCATCCTGCTTAAGGCGTGTGAGCAACTGCTGTTTGCGGTACGATGTGAGCATGCGACCTCATGCACGATAATACTTGACGTTGCACGAAATTGCACGTTAATGTCTGGGCATGCAAAATGTCCGAGTAAAAGAAGTGCGGGTTCTTTCCGATGACTGGTATGTGCTGAAGAAGACGCGATTCGAGCATCGGCGGCGTGACGGGTCGTGGCAGGAGCTAACGCGGGAAACCTATGACCGCGGCAATGGAGCAACGATGCTTCTCTACAATCTCGAACGAAACAGCGTGATCCTCACGCGCCAGTTTCGTTACCCGGCGTACGTGAATGGGCACGACGGCATGCTGATTGAGGCTGCTGCCGGTCTTCTGGATGAGGCGAGCCCGGAGGAGCGTATCCGCGCCGAGGTGGAAGAAGAGACGGGCTTTCAGGTTGAGAATGTCACCCGCGTTTTCGATGCCTTCATGAGCCCGGGCTCGGTGACGGAGCGGCTGCATTTCTTTGTCGGCTCCTACACGCCGGACGGCAGAATTGGATCGGGCGGCGGGAACGTAGCGGAGGGTGAGGATATCGAAGTGCTCGAGATGTCCCTGAGCGATGCGCTCTCAGGCATCGACTCGGGCCTGATACAGGATGGCAAGACCATCATGTTGCTGCAGTACGCAGCTCTGCATCTTTTTGCGAAAAGGACGCAATAACGTAAGCGGGGGGAGATCAGCGCCGTTTCGATTTCTTTCCGAGGATCGTGAGGGCGCGCTCCAGCAGGGGGAAGCGGTCGTCCCTGCGCCACACCGCCAGGGTAACGACGCCGGTGACACGCGGCTCCAGCGGGATCATGAGCGCGTTGCGCGGCAGGAAGCCTGCTGCGGATTCGGGGGCCAGCACGACTCCGAATCCGTTCGAGACGAGAGCGATCGCAGTCTGCACCTGCTCCACGGTTTGCGTCTTTGCCGGCAGTCCTCCGCTTTTGCTGAAGACGTTCGAGATCAGCTCGTAGAGGGCCTGCGAGGCCTGAGGCTCCGGCAGGAAATGGAGATCGTTTTTCAGCTCCGCGGGCCGAATGCTTTCGCGCCGCG
The DNA here is from genome assembly GCF_047605705.1 of Silvibacterium sp. NCBI lineage: Bacteria > Pseudomonadati > Acidobacteriota > Terriglobia > Terriglobales > Acidobacteriaceae > Silvibacterium > Silvibacterium sp. Next base: position 81,372 of record NZ_JASGFD010000015.1, read on the forward strand.
AGAGAGGATGCGTCTTCGGGAGAACGACCTGCAGTTGCTCGCGGCCTATCTCCAGGCTGGCGAAGGACGATGGAACGAAGGCGGAGTGAAGGAAGGCGAGATCGATGGATCGCTCTTCGAGGAGATCGAACAGTCTCCGTGTCGGCTGTTCCATCAGTCTGAGTTCGGCGTGGGGCAGCTGCCTCGCCATGCTCTTCATAAAGCGAGGAAGCACGGAGAAGCTTGCTGTCGAGTTGAAGCCGAGCCGCAGGCATCCACTGTCGCCCGCCGATGCCCTTTGTGCGTCGAGGCCTGCGCTCTTCAACGCTTCCAGGATGGCGCGGCACTGCTCTAGAAACACTGTGCCTGCGGATGTCAGCGTGACCTTGCGGTTCGTGCGTTCGAAGAGGGTGACGTTCAGCTCTTCTTCCAGCAGCCGGATCTGGAGGCTCAGCGAAGGCTGGGCGATGCGCAGCCTCTTGCCGGCATTGCGGAAGTGCAGCTCCTCGGCGACGGCGACGAAGTAGCGGATCTGGCGGATTTCCATATGTCTTCGATGATAGGGAGAAATGCCGGTGTTGAGAGGGAATTGAGATCACTCTGCGATCAATTTTCCGCGATGCTTAACGTATGAATTCGTGTGTTTCGCAGCCGCCGGCAGCGTCGCGGCGATCTTCGGGCAACGCAGGTCGGCTGGGCAAGGCCGGCATCTTCACACTCCTGTTTGCCGCGACGTTCACGGTGATGGTGGGCAGCCTGATTACTCCAGCGCTGCCGGCGATTGCCGGGGAGCTGGGTTTTACGCGTGCGCCGGGATGGCTTGTGACGCTTCCCTCGCTGGGCGTCGTCTTGTTCAGCCCGCTCGCGGGCCGCATCCTTGCCGGTATTGGCGCGCGTGCGGCCATCCTCGTGGGATTGCTTGCCTACGGCGTGTTCGGCGAGGGCGCTGTGTTCCTGGCTTTCAGCAAGGTTGCGGTGCTGGGAGACAGGCTGCTGCTGGGAGCCGCAACGGCACTGGTGATGGCGGCGGGCACGATGCTGATCGCCGAGTTCTTCGATGGCGCCGAGCGCTTACGAATGATTGCCTGGCAGGGCATGGCCATCGAGGCGGGCGGCGTGGTGTTTCTCGCGCTGGGCGGAGTGCTGGGATCGCGTGGCTGGAGGATGCCTTTTCTGCTCTACCTGCTGGCGTGGGCCTGCCTGCTGCTGGTCTGGTTCTATGTTCCCCGGTCCGCGGCGATCGAGAGAGAGGTGAAGCCGGTGGCGGGAGGCATCGCGAACCTGCTCCCCTTCTGGATAGCTGCGTTCCTGGCGATGGCGATTTTTTTTGTCGCGTACATTACGCTGCCCATCACGCTGGCCTCGTCTTTCCATTTGAGCGAAGCGCAGACCGGCTACTTCATGGCCTTCATCTCGCTGGTTGCGGTCGGCTTCGCGGGATGCCTCCCGCGCGTGACGAGGGTCGTTCCCGCGCGTGCGGTGCTGCACCTGTCCTTTCTCTTTCTGGGGGCGGGCGAACTGATATTCGCGCACGCGCGCAGTGTGCCGGGAATGCTGCTCGGGGCCGTGGCTACCGGCGCGGGATTCGGCTTCTCGATCCCGCTGGCAAATCATCTTGTGCTGGAGACGGGCTCTCCGCAGAACCGGGGGCGCGACCTGAGTTCTCTTTCCATGGCCATCTTTCTTGGCCAGTTCGTCAGCACATTCGCGACAGTGCTGGGAGCGTCGCCGGCCCAGGAGCAATCGCGCGTGGGGATGGCAAGCCTCGGCATCGGCATAGTGGCGCTGGTGTTTTCGTCCGTATATCGACGCGGTGTCAGAGCGCGCGAGCGGTAAGTCCGAGCTTCGAGAGGTGCTGTCCGGGAAGCTGGATGGCTGAAGCTGTTCGGCGCGGATTGCTGCTTACAGGCGGCGTATCAAAGTTCAGAACCGCTGATCGGGGGGATAAGAACATGGTCGTGATGACCGAGGCCGGATTTTCGCCGATGCATTTTTATTTCTTTGAGGCCTTGACCTTCTACATATAGCGACGTATATGTAGAAGCGTTAGGCATGAAGACTCCAATCAAATTCGATCTTCCGCAGGGGACCCTTGACCTTCTGATCCTGCGCGTCGTGGCCCTGGGCCCGATTCACGGCTATGCCATCGCGCAAAGAATTCAGCAGATGTCGCAGGAGGCGCTCCAGGTTCAGCAAGGCTCGCTTTATCCTGCGCTGCATCGTCTCGAAAACAAAAAGCTTCTTGCTGCCGACTGGGGGCCATCGGAGACCGGGCGCGAGGCCAAGTTTTATCGCCTCACACGCAAGGGAAGATTGCAGCTTGAAAACGAGACTGCAAGCTGGGCACGGCTTACCGAGGTCGTGGGGCTGATTCTTCAAACTGCGGAGGGAGAGGGGTCATGAATTGGTGGCAGCGGCTCTTTAAGGTCAAGCGGATGGAACGGGAGCTGGATTCCGAACTCCGGTTTCACCTGGAGCAGCAGATTGCCGACAAGGTTCGTGCCGGGATGACGGAGGCAGAGGCGCGCCGCACCACGCGGCTGGAGTTCGGCGGACTGGCGCAAATCAAGGAAGACTGCCGCGAGAGCCGGGGCACCATGTGGGTTGCTTCCTTCCTGCAGGATCTCCATTTCGCGCTGCGCCAATTGCGCAATTCCCCGGGCTATGCCATCACTGCGATCTTGACGCTGGCCCTGGGTATCGGCGCTTCTACGGCCATCTTCGAGGTGATCGATGCAGTGCTCTTACGTCCACTGCCTTATCCCGAGCAGGAACGGCTTGTTTCTCCGATCATGATTTCGCGCACCGGGGGCACTCTTCCGTCGTCGTATTTGAGCTACCTGGATGAGCGTGCGCAGCAGCATACCTTTGAAGCACTGGCAGGCTACTCCGTGTTCGGTACGTTGAATCTGGAAGGGTTCAACGGGCCGGCGGCGCTGCGTGCTGTCAAGAGCACGGATAACTTCTTCAACGTATTTGGAGTCAAGCCGATACTTGGGCGCACGTATCTGCCTGGAGAAGATCAGCCCGGCAAAGATGATGTGACTGTGCTGAGCTATGAGGTCTGGCAAAACCATTTCGGCGGGCGAAGCGATGTTGTGGGGAAGGCGGTGCAGCTCGATGGGACCGCGTATACGATCATCGGAGTGATGCCGGCCGGTTTCCGCTTTCCGATGGGCGTGCGGAATGCGATCTACACTCCTCTGCATTTGAATCCGTCGTGGGCCAGGGCGCGGGGCATGCACTGGATGCGCACGGTTGGCCGCCTGAAGCAGGGTGTCACGATCGAACAGGCGCGCGCCGATCTGAACGATGTGATGGCCAATCTGGCCCGCGCATATCCGGTACAGGAAACGGGACACACGGTAGCGCAGCTGATGCCGCTCAGCGTAGCGGAAATCAGTCTCGACTCCTTTGGAAAGCGAACACTGGCCGGTCCGCTCGGCACGCTGGCCATGGCGGTGCTTGCGCTGCTGGCCATTGCCTGCATCAATATCGCTGGATTGCTCATGGCGCGCGGCATCAAGCGGCAGCGAGAGATGGCCTTACGCTCGGCTGTAGGAGCTACCCGCACACGCCTGATGCGTCAACTCATCAGCGAGAGCCTCGTGCTGTGCTTTGCCGGATTGCTGGGTGGTCTGCTGATTGGCTGGTCGCTTCTGAAAGCGATGAATGTCTTCCTCATTCACGCGCTGTCGCGTGGCTCCGACGTTCATCTCAACCTGGCCGTGGTCGCGGTGGCAGCAGCGCTTTCTCTATTGGCCAGCGTGCTGGCGTCGCTTTCCCCTGCCATACAGCTCTCCTCCATCGATCCCAATAGCTCGCTGCGGACAGGAAGTGCCGGCGCGGGCGTCGGGCGAAGCCAGCACAGGCTCCGGTCCGCATTCGTCATCACGCAGGTGGCGCTCTCGCTGGTTCTGCTGGTTATTTCGGGTCTGCTGATGAAGAGTCTCGAGGGGCTGCTTCACACCAACCTCGGTATTCATTCGAGCAGGATCCTGACCACGCACATCGATCTCTCGAAGGGCCACTATGCCGGGCGCGATCCTATCGAGACTTTCTATAAGCCGCTGCTGGACAGAGTCGCTCATTTGCCGGGAGTGCTGGGCGCAGGCGTTATCGACCTTCTTCCGGTTGAGGCCTGGGGAGACGGTTACGGCATTCACATCACGGGGCAGCCGCCTTATCCCTCCAACGAGGAAATGGGGGCGGAGACACGTTATGTCTCGACGGGATACTTCAACGCCATGGGGCTTCAGCTGGTAGATGGCAGATTGCTCTCTCCTTCGCTGGACAAGGCGGAGAACCTGTCCGGGACCATGGTGGTGAACCAGGCCTTCCAGCGAAAATTCTTCTCCCATGGCGGCGATCCGGTTGGCGCGCACATCGATGATGCTGCCAAGTCTGAAGAGAAGAGCAGCATTGTCGGGGTGGTGACCGGCGTCAGGCAGTCGCTGCGTGAGCCGGAGATGGCAGAAATGGACTGGCTCATGGACGAGATCGCGCCAAAAGACCGGTTGCAGAGCCTGAGCAGCATGGTATTGATCGTGCGCTCAAACAGGGATGTGAAAGCGCTTGTGCCCGATCTCCGCAACGCCATGCATGAAGTCGATCCAACGGTCCCGTTCAAAACCCCTGAGACCATGGACGAGGTAGTGAGCGAAAGTCTTACTCTCGATCGCCTGGAAGGATGGCTCTTCGGTATCTTTGCGGCGTTTGCTCTGATGCTGGCTGTCGTCGGGCTCTACGGTCTTTTGAACCATGAGGTAGAAACCCGCACCCGCGAGATCGGAGTCCGCATGGCTCTTGGCTCGACCCGCGTCCAGGTGACCAGGCTGGTTTTAGGTAAGGTCGTGCTGCTGATGCTCTCCGGGCTCGCCATTGGCTGGATGCTCACGCTCGCTTTTCAACGAGTGCTATCGACGGTGGTCGAGATTCATGCCGGGCAGGACCTGCCGCTCCTGGCCGGTGTAACTGCCTGCCTTGGATTCGTGGGAATCTTGTCGACTCTCATCCCCGTTCGCCGCGCGGCCTCCGTCGAGCCCGTGCAGGCACTGCGAACCGAATAGCCGGCTCGCGCGGAGATTGCCGAATTGCGGCATTCCGGCCAGCGCACGTATCCATCTGTGGGCGACTGATGCATAAGCATGGTCGGGGTGACTGCTGCGCTTGTGAGATAGCTGCTTCTCTGGGGATGGCGGTCCGCATGTCGTCGCGAGATTGTCCTCGGTGTGCGGGATGTTTCGCGTGAGAGTGCCGCTCCCCGATGCAGCCGGTGAGGTGCTGCCGGCCGCATCGGGGGCTGGGCTCAGGCGATTTCCTCATACGAGATTCTGGGGAAGTCGATGTCCACGTCCGTGGCGATGTTGAAGTAGTTGGTGAACACGTTCAGTGCCACATGGGCGATGATCTCGGCGATCTCGCCATCGGAGAAGCCTGCTTCGCGGACGGCGGCCAGGTCGGACTCACTCACCTGCCCCTTCGTCTCGAGCACGCGGGCGGCGAAGGCGAGCGCGGCGGTGTCGTGCGCGGTATCGCCGTGTCCGGTGCGGCTGCCTGTCAGCTGTTCCTGCCTGAGGCCGACCAGCTTTCCGATGGCGGTGTGAGCGGAGAGACAGTAGTTGCAGTGATTCTGCTGTGCAACCAGCAGGGCCAGCTGCTCGCGAAGCTTCGGGCTCAGCCTGCCGCCTGCGAGGCCTCCGCTGAAGCCGAGGTAGCCTTCGAGGACAGCGGGCGAGGCCGCCATGACCCGGGTCATGTTCGGGACCAGTCCCAGCTTGGCCTTGACTCCGTCCAGCAGTTCCTTTTCCTTGCCGGTCGCCTTCGCCGGATCGACAGTGTGGATGCGCGCCATATCGATTCTCCTTTTCGATCGCAACGAGGCGATCTATGCATAAGATACCAACCGTTCGGTAGGGATTCAGGAAAACACAAAAATCTTCGCCCCGCTCCGGAGACGCTGTGGGTGGCCGGTCTTAAATGTCTTTCGAGGGATGCGCTGCGGCGACTCCTGTTTCGGTTACTGCGGTTGCTGGATTTCAGGCGAATTCCGGGATGCCGGCTGAATCCCTACCGAATGATCGGAATCCAATTTGTATCTATGGCGCACCGGACTATCAGCGACGAAGCGTTTTTCGACAAGGCCCTCGATCTCTTTCGCACGTACGGCGTGGAGGGCGTCAGCCTGCAGCAGCTTGCCGAGGCCACGGGGCTCGAGAAGGCAAGCCTCTATTACCGCTATCCCGGCGGGAAGGAAGAGATTGTGCTGGCCGTTGCGCAGGGAGTCGTCGCATGGCTGCAGCAGAACGTCGTCGAGCCGCTTGCGGGCGACCAGCCGGCGCGGAAGCGGATAGCGATTGTGGCGGAGCATCTCCGGACGTTTTATGGCGGGGGAAAGAAATCCTGCGTGACCGAGATGCTTTCGATTCCGGGAGGGCCGGAGGCTCTGAAGGCAGGGCTCCGGGGCGCCATGCAGGCCTGGATCAAGGCATTCGCGGACGTGGCGCGGGAGAGTGGGCTGTCGCCCGCGGCGGCCAGGGCGCGGGCGGAGGAGGCGGTCATCCGCATCGAGGGCTCGCTGATTGTGGCGCGGGTTCTCGGGGATATTGCTCCCTTCGAGCGGACGATCAAGCTTCTGCCCGATCTGCTGACGGCGAACGCGTGATTGGGCAACGGCGCTGAGAGAGGTTATTGCCTCGACCTGGGGATGCGCCCGATGCGCGGGTCCTGCTTCAGCATCCATTCGCAGGCGTGGAGCGCTTCGGTCTCGAAGCCGGGGCTGTCGCTCGGGATGAGCAGCCAGTGCGCGATCTTGCCGCCGAGCAGCTCGATGCGGCGAAGAGATGGGAATGTGCGGCGCAGCCTGGGATCCGCGGGATCGGTGCCCTCGGAGAGCACGAGCCACATGCCGTTGTCCTGCGGGGATTTTTTGCTGTCGCGGAGCATGCAGACGATGCGGTCGGACAAGTAGACGGCAAAGCCGGAAAACATGGGCTTCACCTCGGGATGCGCGGGCGCAAGCGCGTCGAGGATGAATGGATACGGTGGTTTGCGTCCGGGTTTGCCGGGGCGGGGCATGTCAGGGAAACTTTAGCAGGGTCTTCTGTGTTGAGGGGACACGTCTCCTTCCCATGTCTCCTTCCCACGTCTCAGGAGCGAGACGTGGAGCACCCGGATTTTGCTGGTTGAAGGAGAGCTGCAGTTTCCTCCACTGCGCTTCGCTTCGGTCGGAATGACAGGTGGTGGTTTTCCGGGCTGGGAGTTCCATGTTCGCACCCCGGAGATACTTCACTTGTTCATCAAAGAAGAAAGGGGCCTGCCGTGATGGCAAGCCCCTTTGGTTTTGGGTGGGAGTTGACTCCACCCTGCGCCCTATTCCCTGTGCGCTATCTTTACTTACTCCGCGACGACGGCCTTGACCAGGTTGCGGGGGCTGTCTACGTTCACGCCGTGCTCGATGGCGGTGAAGTAGGCGAAGAGCTGGAAGGGCACCACTTCGAGGATGGGCAGCAGGAACTCGTCGACCGCGGGCACTTCGACGAAGTGCTTGGCGAGCGCGGCGGCTTCCTTGTCGCCTTCGTTCACGATGGCGAGGATGGTCGCGCCCTGCGCCTTCATGTCGCGCATCAGCTGCACGGTCTTCTGGTAGCGGAGGACCGAATCCGGATCGGCTTCGTCCTTGGTCGCGAGGATGACGAGCGGCGATTCGGCGGTGACCAGCGCGTTGGGGCCGTGCTTCAGCTCGCCCGCGGGGTAGCCCTCAGCCTGCATGTAGGCCGACTCCTTCAGCTTCAGCGCGCCTTCGCGAGCGATGGGGTAGTGGACAGCGCGGCCGAGGTAGAGGAACTGCTTCGAGTCCTTGAGGTCGGCGGCGATCTTCGCGATCTTCTCTTCCCAGGCGGGCAGCACGGCTTCGAGCACGCCGGGCAGGCGGTTCAGCTGCTCGAGGTGCGCGGCCACGGTCTGCGAGGTCATGCGGCCGTTGAGGCGGGCGACGTAGAGCGCCAGCAGGTTCAGCACGGTGAGCTGCGTGGTGTAGCTCTTGGTCGCCGGGACGGCCTTCTCCTTGCCGGCGATGGTCGGCAGGGAGGAGTCAGCCTCGCGGGCCATGGTCGATTCGGCGTTGTTGGTGATGGCGGCGGTCTTCAGGCCGCGGGACCGGGCCTCGCGCAAAGCGGCGAGGGTGTCGGCGGTCTCACCCGACTGCGAAATCACCAGCACGGCAGGGTCGTGCAGGGTGTGGGTGGAGCGGTAACAGTATTCGCTTGCGTACTCCACATCGACGGCCAGGCCGGCGTAGTCCTCGAGCATGATTTCGCCGGAGAGGCCGGCGTGGCGGCTCGAGCCGGAGGCGGCGATGACCAGGCGCTGACGGCCGCGGAAGGTCTCGGCAATTCCGGGGAAGGCCTCGGGGTCAAGCTGGCCGCCGGGGGCGTAGCGGGCAATGGTTTCGGCCAGGGCCTGCGGCTGCTCGTAGATCTCCTTCAACATTGCGTGCGGAAAAGTGCGGGACATAATTCAGCCTTCCTCGTGAGCTTCCATGAAATTTGATCGTTCCCGCGCCGCATCCGGAACCTTGCGGCCTCCGGTCTCGTACCCGCGGTCTAGGACTCTTGAACAGGCGGGGAGCCGGTGAAATGCAGGAATTCTTCTTCAAGGTACCATGATGTATAGACAAGTTATCCTTCGCGCGGGTACAAGAAGAAGGAAGCGGCGCACGGCGCACCCACAAGAATCGGATGGGATACACCTCCGACTGCCCTGCGGCCCACCGCCCCCCAGCATTGCTTGTTTTTCCTGCTCAGCTCAGAGTCTGTGTGCTTCACGGCACGCCGATCGATACGTGTAGAAATGCCTGTTTCAGCGGGATTCTTCATGGATGGCCTGACAAAACCGTGCAGTAATCGTCTCCGGACGGGTAATTGCCGAACCTACCACCACGGCCCATGCGCCGAGATCGATCGCGCGCCGGACCTCCTCCGGCCGGCTGATGTGCCCCTCGACGATGACCGGCACGCCTGCGCGCTCGACCATGGCCGAGACCAATTCCCAGTTCACCGCCCGCGCTCCGCGCGTTTCCGGAGTGAAGCCGTAGAGCGTCGTGGCCACGGCATCCGCGCCTGCGTCCACAGCGGCCAAAGCTTCGTCCAACGTGGCAATGTCTGCCAGCACCGGCTTCTCCAGCTCCGTATGTATACGTTTAACCAGCTCCGGCCAGGGTTCGGGAGCGGTGAGGCGGCGTGCGGTGCAGTCCAGGGCGACGACATCCGATCCGGCATCGGCGACCAGCTTTGCCGAGGCGAAGTCCGGGGTGATGGCGACTTCGCCATCGACATATTTCTTGAGGATGCCGAGGATCGGCTTTTCGGTCTCCGCGCGGAAGGCGGCAATCTGTTCGGCGCCGTTGGCGCGCAGTCCGGCCGCGCCGCCGCGCAGCGCCGAGATGGCCAGACGCCGCAGGGTATCGGTGTGATCGAGTGGATCGCCGGGTGCAGCCTGGCAGGAGACAATCAGCGTACCGCGAAGAGAAGCAGGGAAAGCAGAGTACGGAATAGCGTCCTCCATGCGCGCCGGCCTCGTCCTGTCGGCTCAACTGCCGGCCCGAAAACTGGGATGGATGTGCTTACCGTTCGATTTTAGTCGTACCGCAGTTTGAGTTGCACCGCAGTTCGAATACAGGCCGTATCCGTAAACCGGGGAAGAAGGATCAACGACGTGCCCAAGAGCCAGAACGCAGAGACACAGGATCACGACATGCAACTGCAGCCCCCCGCCCCCAAGCCGCTGCTCGATAAGAACGGCTTTATTCCGCTCTACTACCAGATTGAGCGCGCCCTTATGGAGCAGATCCAGTCGGGCCAGCTTTCCGAGGGCGATCCTCTCGCCAGCGAAGAAGAGCTCTCCCGCCAGTACCAGGTAAGCCGCATGACGGCGCGGCAGGCGCTGCACGGCCTCAAGACCAAGGGCTACGCCTTCAGCGAGAAGGGACGCGGCACCTTCGTCACCCGTCCCAAGCTGGACAAGAACATCATGCACCTGCAGGGCTTCACCGAGGACATGCGGCAGCGCGGCCTCAAGGCCAGCTCACGGCTGCTCGAGCAGGCGGTGGTCGAGGCGGTCGACCAGGAGCTGGCGGAAAAGCTGAAGCTCAAGGGCACGGACCGCGTCCTGCGCCTGCGCCGCCTGCGCATGGCCGACGGTATCCCCATGGCCATCGAGGAATCGAACATCCCGCTGATTCATTTCCCCGGACTCGAGCGGATCGACTTCTCGCAGAACTCGCTTTACCAGGCGCTGCGCGACCGCTATGGGGTGCGCGTGGGCTACGCGGACGAAACCATCGAAGCGCTGCACGCTTCGGCCGATGAGTCGGAGATGCTGACCATCCCGCGGCGGGCCTGCGTGCTCTCGATTACCCGCATCATTATGACGACCCAGGAGACGCCGATCGAGGCGGCCGTCTCGCGCTATCGCGGCGACCGTTACCGGGCGTCGATCCGCGTGCCGGTGACGACGATCGAATAGGCTGCTGCGCGTGGGGCGATTCGCCTTCGGCCGCGGCGCGTGGGGGTATTCCCACGTCTCAGAATCGAGACGTGGGGCACCCTGGTTTTTCTTCTTCTTTTCAGATTTGTCCTTTCGACCGGAGCGGCCGCAGGCCGCGCAGGGGAGGAACCTGCGGTTCTTCGTCCGATTTGGGGAGAACTGCAGATTCCTCCGCTTCGCTCGCGTTGCTCTCTTCGGTCGGAATGACAGGTTTGTTTTGGAGTTTGTGCTCATGGGTGAGGCGCCCGGATACTCGCCTGTTTGGGGAGAAACCGCAGGTTCCTCCACTCCGCGAGACGAAAAGCGTCTCGCTTCGGTCGGAATGACAGATCCTTCTATTGAGCCCTGAGCCCTGAGCCCTGAGCCCTGAGCCCTGAGCCCTGAGCCCTGAGCC
>NZ_JASGFD010000016.1:0-91807 GCF_047605705.1 Silvibacterium sp.
TTCCCTACCCCACGCTCTCCCTTTGTTTTAACTTTCTGGTGTGGCGTGTCGCGGCACAATCGCGCAGCGACACGCTGGGTGAAGTCGCCAACACGCTCGTGTTCAACAACACGAATCTGTCTGGAGAAATGGCGTAGATAACGGTGGAACCGTCTCCGAGCAGATAACGGCCTGCTGTCGCTGCTGGTGTGGTGGAGTTGGCGTTGGGGTCATTCAACGCGTAGGTCGTCGGCGTGGAGGTGGTGAGCTGGAGTACGTTCAGCGTGCCCACACCAACGTTGGCGTAGAGGGTTGAGGTCGCGTTGCCTGCGCCGTCCGCGGTGAAGTAGCCGGACGTCGTGATGCTGGCAAGCGAGCTGGCCGGGATGGTTGAGTCGACATAGGTGCCGTCGAGGGTGGCCAGACTGAACGGAGCGCCAGTCTGCTGTTCGATATGGCCGAGGCCGGCATAGCTGCTCTCAAGGAAGTAGCCGGTGCCCGGGCTGGTGAGGTAGACGATACGCGGATCAGGCGCACCGGTAGGTAGGCCAAGCAGGCCGAGCAGTGTGCTGATCAGACTCGACGGGGCAGGATAGTTCAGCTCCGCGCGTCCGTTGCTCGTCACCTGGCAGGTTGCGGTTCCTGTTGTACTGCTGTCGCCCAGCAGCGCCTCAAGCAGTGTGTTGCCGTTGGCGAGGCCGGTGAGGCTATCGATCAGGCCGGTGAGACCGGTGGTATCGACGTTGGTAGTGTTGCAGTTGCCCGCGCCGTCACCGTCTGCGCGGAAGATGGTTGCGCTGGAGAAGTCCAGCACGCTCTGCAGTGTTACGCCGAGCAGGCCAGGATTGGTCTGAGCATTTTCGTACCCGATGAAGGGTCCGCTCAGGGCTGTGTTGTCGAAGCTGGTCGAATCCTGCAGCTGCGCAGTGCCGGCCAGCAGGACAAAGCTGGAGTGAACGTCGGTCGACATCACAAACGCCTCGTCTGCGTTCACGACATAGACCGCGTAGTCGGTTGGGTATACACCACTGGAGATGGCGGAGTTGGTGAGCGACAGAGCAAGCCGTCCATTCTGATCGGCCGTTTCATAGCTGCCGGTCAGGCTTGCGGTGGGGTAGTTGGTGCTTGCGATATTTGTGTCGGCCTCGCCGCTGGTAAGCGATCCGCTGCCGTCCGTGGTGAACTGGCCCACTGAGACCACCGGACCCGAAAGGATACCGAGGGTGCAGGAGACCAGGCATGGAGTGTCGCCCTGGAGACCGAAGGCATAGCTGCCATTCAGGCCCGCAGAGAAGGTCGAGGTGGTCTGCTGCAGGAGCGTACCGCTGCCCTTGGTGCCGACTAGTTCGTTGTCGTCGTACTCAATCAGGCTGCCTTCCGTGGCGACCGTTGCCGGCGACACAGGAGCCTTGAGCGAGATGGCATAGGTTGAGGTCTGATCCGTCGTACCGTCGGCGTTCAGAGTCGTAATGGTGATGAATCCCGTGCTGTTGGAATTCACGATGTAGGTACCGACAAAGGTCTGCGTCGTCACCGTGTTGCCGGTCGAAGCGGTTGAGGATTGATGGTTGGCATCCAGCTCGCCGGCAGAGAGAACACCGGCGCCGTTCGAGGTAAAGCTGCCGACGGCTGCTGTCTGATAGGCGAGGACGCCGGCCACGACGTCGTCATATCCCTGGAAGAGATAGGCGTAGGGACCGGTAAGCTCCGTGTCGTACGGGGAAGACTGGTACGTCACCAGGAGGATGAGGTTATCGGTGGCCGTAGCCGAGGTGCTGTCGGTTACGGTTACGGTGAAGCTGCTCGCGCCAGTGGCCGTGGGCGTGCCACTCAGAACGCCGTTCGAGGCGAGCGTGATGCCTGCAGGCAGCGTGCCCGCGGTCACCGCATAGGTGTAGGGGCCGGTACCGCCAGTCGCCTGAAGCGTATACGAGTAGGCGGTGTTGACGATCGCGTTCGGCAGCGTAGCCGAGAGACTCAGCGGCGCTGCGCCGATCGTAATCGTCGCCGTGGCCGTGCCCGTCTTCGCCGGACTGCTCGAATCCGTCACCGTCACGATTACAGAACTGGTTACAGGGGTTGTGGGTGTACCTGTCACTGAGCAGCCGCTCAGCGAAAGGCCTGCAGGAAGCGTGCCGCCGGTGATGGCGCAGGTGTAAGGCGCAGTGCCGCCGGTCGCGGTGATGGTGCCGGTATAAGCCGTGCCCACCGTGCCGGTCGGGAAGCTGGTGGTGACCGTAAGGGTCCCCGCCGAGCTGATCACGATCGTCGCCGTCGCCGTGCCTGTCTTCGCCGGACTGCTCGAATCTGTCACAGTGATGGTTACAGCCGAGCTGCCCGCTGTCGTGGGTGTACCCGTCACCGAGCAGCCGCTCAGCGTGAGGCCCGCAGGCAGAGTGCCCGTAGTGACGCTGCAGGTATAAGGCGCGGTGCCGCCGGTGGCGGTAACGGTGCCGGTGTACGACGTGCCGACCGTGCCAGCCGGGAAGCTGCTTGTGACCGTGAGACTGGCTGCGGAGCTGATCACGATTGTCGCCGTCGCGGTACCAGTCTTCGCCGGACTGCTCGAATCTGTCACCGTCACGGTTATGGCCGAGCTGCCGGCAGTGGTGGGAGTACCCGTCACCGAGCAGCCGCTCAGCGCAAGGCCTGCAGGAAGCGTGCCGCTGGTGACTGCGCAGGTATAAGGTGCGGTGCCACCGGTCGCGGTAACTGTACCGGTGTAAGCCGTGCCCACCGTGCCCGCCGGGAAGCTGCTCGTGACCGTAAGGCTAGCCGCGGAGCTGATCACGATCGTCGCCGTCGCCGTGCCTGTCTTCGCCGGACTGCTCGAATCTGTCACAGTGATGGTTACAGCCGAGCTGCCTACAGCGGTGGGAGTGCCCGTCACCGAGCAGCCGCTCAGCGTAAGGCCTGCAGGAAGTGTGCCGCTGGTGACCGCGCAGGTGTAGGGCGCGGTGCCACCGGTCGCGGTAACTGTACCGCTGTAAGCCGTGCCTACGGTGCCCGCCGGGAAGCTGCTCGTGACCGTGAGGTTAGCCGCGGAGCTGATCACGATCGTCGCCGTCGCCGTGCCTGTCTTCGCCGGGCTGCTCGAATCTGTCACCGTCACAGTGACAGTTGAGCTGCCGGCAGCGGTTGGGGTGCCTGTCACGGAGCAGCCGCTCAGCGTAAGGCCTGCAGGAAGCGTGCCGTTGGTGACCGCGCAGGTATAAGGTGCGGTGCCACCGGTCGCGGTAACTGTACCGGTGTAAGCCGTGCCTACCGTACCCTCCGGGAAGGTGCTGGTGACCGTGAGGCTGGCCGCGGAGCTGATCACGATCGTCGTCGTGGCCGTGCCAGTCTTCGCCGGGCTGCTCGAATCTGTCACCGTGATGGTTACAGCCGAGCTGCCTGCGGTGGTGGGCGTGCCTGTCACGGAGCAGCCGCTCAGCGTAAGACCCGCAGGAAGCGTGCCGCTGGTGACTGCGCAGGTATAGGGCGCAGTGCCGCCAGTTGCGGTGATCGTGCCGGTGTAAGTCGTGCCTACCGTGCCTGCCGGCAGGTTTGTCGTCACCGTCAGCGCAGCTGCGGCATTGATGGTGATCGAAGCCGAAGCTGTCGCCGTCGCGCCAGTGGAATCCTCCACCTGCACCACGAACGTCGAAGTGCCCGCCGCAGTCGGCGTGCCGGAGATAACACCCGTCGAAGAAGAAATCGCGAGGCCCGCAGGCAGCGTGCCCGATGCGATGCTCCAGGTATAAGGCGTTACGCCGCCCGTCGCCGTCAGCGATGTCGAGTACGCTGTTCCGACTGTGCCTGTTGGCTGTACGCCACCCGTCAGCGAGAGCGCTGTCGTGGACGTTCCGGAAGAGGTGATGGTGATGCTCTCATTGACCGTCGCGGTATAGGGAGTCACGCTCTGGTCGACGACCTGCACCACAAAGGAGGAAGTGCCCGCCGTAGTCGGCGTGCCGGAGATCACTCCCGTGCTTGCATCGAATGTCAATCCGTCGGGCAGTGTTCCGCTCGAGAGGCTCATCGTCAGCGTGCCCGTGCCGCCGCTCGGCGTAAGCGTCGCCGAATACGCGGTGCCGACCGTGCCTGCCGGCAGTGAGCCGGTAATCGTCGGATCGGGGTTCACGGTAATGCTCACTGTCTTGGAATTCGTCGTACCGGTGATGGCCGAAGTCAGCGTCACCTGCAACTGCGAAGTGATGCCCGAAGGCGCGGTGTAAGTAACATCGGCCCCGGTCGCAGCGGAGAGCGTGCCGCACGTGCTGCCGCTGCAGCTGCTTCCTGCGAGGCTCCAGGCCGGTGTCGCCTCGCTACCCGAGAGGCTGGCTGTGATGCCCACCTGCTGCCCCGCATCCAGCGTTACCGACGAAGCGGAGAGCCCGGTGATGCCGGCGCCGGCATAGCCGCTCGTGCCGCAGCCGGAGAGAAACGCGGTAAGGGTGATCGCCAGCACCAGGGCAACGATGCCGACAAAGTTCCATGCAGCATCCCGTGGGGACGCAGTGCGACTTGGGGTCGTGCTCGCATATCTTCTGAGCAACGGCGGGAGAGTTTGAGGCTTAAGCATCGGGATATAGCTCCTTGGCTGGTCACAGGCACACGGCGCCGCGGGCGGCTGAGAGCCGCATTTTGGTAGCCGAAATATTCATGCGAAGAGTTCGCTGACAAAAGGCCGAACGAGATACCCGTTCAGCGAGTACTGCAGAGGGGGGAGGACGACCAGTACCTATCGGACTGGTTACTTATGTCCAGCCCATAGTATGTCCGTTAGGGACCTTTACAACACCACGCCAAGAGAAATTTCCGCGATTCAACATCACCAATGACATCACCCTGCAAGCGGAAGCGAATTTACACGGGAAAGATAGAAATACTCGCGCTTATGCTTGCCTCAGAGGCAACCACATAGCTCACGGCATAACATGTGGAAATAAATGGAAGGCACCGGAGATATCTCATCCTTCCGGCCGAAGCGCAAACTATAACTATGGAGAGATAACAAATATCAATGCGCAGGGGGCAGGAAATATGGGTTCAATGCCATAAAACACGGATTTCATGCGAAAGGCGACATCCTTCGCACACCATCCATCCCACAAGCATGGAAGATACTATTTAGCGCAGAGACTAAAGCCTCACAGCTTACACAGAATCATCATCGAGAGCTGATTACCATCTCCTGCCCCGCAGTCATGCGAGTCCAGCAGAGGATAACTTCAGCCAACCTCCCGCACGATTGCGGAGGAAACGTCGAAAAATGATCAGGAGTTAGAAATGGCTGAGGAGTACAAACGTCTACGTTGCTTTCCGCTCCGCTTATCCCCGACCATGCGTCAGCAAGCAGTGGAACTGGCAGAACGCGAAGGAATTTCACTCAATCACTTCATCACCCTCGCCCTGGCTGAAAAAATTACCCGGCTGGAGAGAGTCCAGTTGCAGGCCGATCCAGCACAGCCTCACCCTCGGGAACGGCGCACAGGAACCAGCGACCAGCCGTCGGAGATTTAGCAACGAATGTCAGGAATCAGGAAAGGGTGAACCCAGCGGGGAGCAGGCCCAAAGGCAGGCTCCCCGGCAAACTGGCGCGACCAGACACGTTGCCACATCGAGACCGGGATCATCTCCGTCAGAATCGTCTCCCCCAGATCCTGGACATTCTCTCGCCAACACAGAATGAGGCTCGAGGGAACAGCGTCAGAGGTGCCATCCGACTCGTGCAAGCGATAGGTCGAGAGCGAGAAGTAGCGGCAGCTCTTACGGTTATCCCGCTATTGCCTCATCGGTAAACATTTTCCTGTTACAAAAATGTGCTGGATTTCCTGTCCATGGTGACGTTACCATGGCCATCAGTCGCACCCACGACACCTGCACAACTGGAAGGTCGGACACATCGTTCCTCTGGAACGATACAGGAAACGTGTGTCTGGTCATACGGCGAAGCTACCGGGCTATCCGGCGGCCATGCCCTTGCTTGCTTTTCACTCACGGAGGCAATCGATTTGATGAACCGCGCCCTTATATCGCGATTCAAATTGCACATTCATCCCGGGCTAAAGGCCTTCGGGATTTTTCTTCTTTTTCTAGCCACTCTCCTTCCCCTTCAGGCCCAGGACTATCGCGGCACCATCGCCGGACAGGTCACCGATCAGTCCGGAGCTGTGATTCCCAAGGCCATCATCACCGCAGTCGGTCCGCAACAGACCTACCACGTCATCTCCCAGGGAGATGGCAACTTTAATATCCCTTTCGTCGAGCTTGGCAACTATGCGGTATCCGCTGAGGCCCCCGGCTTCGGCAAGGTGACCAAGGACAACATCCAGATCGACGTCACCTCGAAGGTCAATCTGAACTTCTCGCTCAAGCCGGGCGCCGCGCCGGAGACGGTGACCGTCTCCTCGAACGCCGTCGGCCTAAATACGGAAGACGCCTCGGGCGGCACTGTCATGGATCCGGAAAAGATCCAGAACCTGCCCCTCAACGGCCGCCAGGTCTACATGCTGCTCAGCCTCACGCCGGGCACCAAATTCACTACCACCACCTTCGGCCCCAGCGGTAACTCGGGCACCCGCGGATGGGACGAGTCGAACGCCTACTCCATCAATGGCCAGTCGGGGAACTACAACCAGTTCACGCTGAATGGCGCCCCGGTTTCCACCCAGGGCGGCGGCGGCGCAGGCACCTGGAACATCGCTCCCAACGTCGATGCGGTGGAAGAGTTCAAGGTGATGACCAACACCTACGACGCGCAGTATGGCCGCGTGGGCGGCGGCACCGTAAACACCGCTCTCAAGAGCGGCGGCGACCACTTCCACGGCACTCTCTTCGAGTTCTGGCGCAACTCCGTCCTGGAGGCCAACTACTGGCAGTACAGCCAGCAGGGCGAATCGCGTCCCTTCCACAACCAGAACCAGTTCGGCGGCACCTTCGGCGGCCCACTCTATCGCGGCAAAGCCTACTTCTTCGGCAGCTTCGAAGGCTGGCGTGAAGTGCTGCCTGCCCCGGTCACCGTGACCACCCTGACCAGCGACATGTTTCCGGATACGAGCGGCAGCATCAACCTGAATGGCTACATCCAGGCCATGAACCTGAACGGCATCTACGATCCGCTGACCACCACCTGCTCGCAGTATGACTCGCAGGGTGGTTGCGAAACGTACAGCCGTCAGCAGTTCGCCGGAAACATCATCCCCGCTAATCGCATCAGCCCCATCGGCCTGGCCATCATGAAGGTCTTCCCCTCGGCCAACCGCAGCGGCTACACCAACAACTATGTCAGTGCGGATCCGGGCCGCTACCAGTACAACCAGCCGATCGGCCGTATCGACTACAACTTCTCCGACCGCACCCGCATGTACGGCATGTTCGCCTGGTGGTCCGGCACGGAATACCGCAATGGCTCAGGCCTGCCCGGCGCAGCCGCGCAGGGCGACATCAACAACTATCGCTCCAGCCTTACCCAGGTCATCGACGTCACGCACACCTTCAGCCCCACGCTGGTGTGGGATACGCGCGTCTCTTTCAACCGCGCCTACAGCGTCGATCCTGACGGCACCGTCGCCGCCGGTCTCGACTCGCTGACGGCCGCGGACCTGGGCCTGAACATGCCCTCCATCCCGACCACGACGCACAAGTATGCGCCGGAAATCGACATGGATGACTGCTGCATTGCCAACGTCATCGGCAATGAAGCCAACCCCACCGTGTTCGAGACCTACTCGCTGTCGTCGTCACTCACGCACACCCTGGGCAAGCACAACCTGCACTACGGTGTGGACCTGATGCTCTTCCATGACATCCCCACCGGCATCGGTCAGCCCAATGGCGTGTTCTCCTTCGGAGCCGGCTTCACCCAGCAGAATCCGAAGCAGAGCAACAGCGACGGCGCAGCCATCGCCGACCTCATCCTCGGTTACCCGGAGAGCGGCTCCGTGCAGGACTACGAGAGCGTCTACGAGGCCTACAACGACGAAGCGGCTTACATCCAGGACGACTGGAAGGTGAAGCCCCACCTCACCCTCAACCTCGGTCTTCGCTTCGAGCGGGAAACCTCGCCCCGCGAGCGCAACGACCGCCTCAATGCCGGCTTTTGCCTCACCTGCGTCAACCCGGTCGGCAGCGAGATTAACGGCAGCGGCATCGTGCTCCCCAACGGCGAAGCCTTCCCCTCCACTATCTACGGCGGCCCGCAGTTTGCCAGCAGCAAGCTGAGCGCCTATAGCAACCAGTTCGGCGAGTTCGAGCCCAAGTTCGGCTTCTCCTATGCGCTGAGCCCCAACCTCGTCATGCGCGGCGGCTACGGCCTTGGCCAGTCGCTCGGCATCGAGCTGGGCGCGGAATCCACCTGGGAAGAGACCACCGGCTTTACCGAATCGCTCGACAACGACCTCACCCCGTCGGGCTACTTCAACTCCGGCACTCCCTATCCGAATGGCTATGTGGTTCCGGAAGGCAACAGCCTCGGTCTCTCCACCGGCCTCGGCACCGGCATGACCTACGATCAGCGCGACCGCAAGGTGCCGATCGTCGAACAGTACTCCTTCGGCTTCCAGGGTTCTGCCCCGTTGCAGAGCGTCTGGGATCTGGAGTACGTCGGCGCTCACACCTATCATCTGCGCGCGGGCCGCTACATGGACAGCATCTCGGAGTCGGACTTCGACAAGGGGCATGCCGACCACGCGTACCTCGATACCGAGATCAACAACCCCTACTATGGCGTGCTCGATCCCTCGACCAGCGTAGGTTCCACCTCGCAGCGTATTGCAAGAGACTTCATCGCTCCGTTCTCGGAATACGCCTATCTCTATGACTATGCCGTGCCCCAGGGCTACACACTCTATGACTCGCTGATCGCGAAGCTTGAAAAGCGCTTCACCGACGGCCCGTCGCTCACCCGCGGCCTCAGCATCCTGGCCTCGTTCACCTGGTCGAAGACCGAAACCGCAACTGGCCGCCTGAACAACAGCGCCAAGAGTTTGGTCGACGACAAGCCGTACAAGGCCATCGACAGCACCGACCGCCCCTGGCAGTTCGCCTTCAGCGGTCTCTACAACCTGCCCATCGGACGCGGCGGAGCCATCTTCACCGATGCCAACCGCTACGTACAGGAGGCCATCGGTGGCTGGCAGCTGGACTGGATCTTCCAGAATGCCGGCGGTACTCCGGTCGGCTTCCCTAACACCAGCGCCTTCAGCTGCGGCAACTACAACATCGTCGAGCAGCACCGCAGCTACAAGAGCTACATCAACAACACGCAATCCAGCTGCTTCAGCAGCTTCCCCGAATACACCAAGATCACCGAGCTGCCTCGCACCACGGCTGTGCGCGCTCCTTACGCGCAGCAGACGCAGCTGGGCCTTGAGAAGAAGTTCCCGATCTATCGGGACTACACGCTGCAGTTCAAGGCCGAGGCCTTCAACGCAACCAACACGCCGATCTTCGGTGGCCCTTCGACCAGCAGCCCGAACACCGCCGTCACGCGTAACACCAGCGTGGCCAACCCGAACCAGCCTGGCGCGTGGTCCGGTTACGGCACCATCGGCAGCACGGAACAGAACTTCCCGCGCCAGATCCAGCTTTCGCTGAAGTTGCTGTTCTAACCCACGTTGGAGCAGGCATCTAGCTCGGTAACCGATGCCGGGCCAGATGCTCTCCATACCGCTTTTGCCTTTTGGCAAACTCCACCCGCCTGAGCCACGTGTCTCAGGCGGGATTTTTTTGGAAATGCGTTTCGCCTAGCCTGAATCCCTCTTGAAAAGCTGCTTTCCGCTTGCGCTGCCCGCCTCATGCATCAAGGCGGATATCGCCGAGATCCAACTTCGCGATGCCGATCACTCCGACTGGCAGCCTTAGACCTCGCTAACTCCCTCCATGGAACGGAACGCCCAGATCTTTTGTCCGATAGAGTTCTTTCATCGCGGAGTTGTGAATGATGGGATGTCTCCGAAATGTCTTCTCCTCCAAAGACTCTGCGATCATGGCGTCGGCAAGCTCTCCGACGCTCACAACGATCGGGGCGAGCAGGAAGCGCAGCACACGATTGGCATCATCGGGCAGGATGCCGCCTGGCCGAAAGCAATGAACGCTGAAGTTCGCGTTGTCCTCCTGAAGCGCGAGCAAATCCTTTTCGGTTCGCCCTTTCAGGTGGCGAGTCGCTCTCTCCCACGGCAGCCGTGCGCTCTCCGCCTGATCCGCGCCCATGCCACTGAGATAACAAAACGTGAAAGGATGCTTCACTCGCTCGGCAATACCCCGTGCCATCGCTAACGTGAATGTGTAGGTGACGCTTGCGAGAGCATCGCGGTCTGCCAGATCGGATTCCTTGGCGCCAAGCGTCCAGATGCAGGCTTGAGAATTGGCCAGTTCATCCAAAAGAGCGTCGTCATAGACCGCGAAATCTTCATGAAGAATCGGATTGACCTTTGGCGAATCAGCAGGAAACAACTTGCGTGTTAAACAGATGATTTTGCTGACTCGCCGGTCGGCTACGAGATGTTGCAGAGTGCATGCCCCGACGAATCCGGTGGCGCCGGTCAGAATGATCTTCAAACTCCTCCGCCCTCACGTGGCAGATGCCACACTTAAAAGTAAAGTCACTTACTTTTTATAGTCAAGCGACTTTCTAATGAAGACGTGCCGCATGAATGTCACAATAGAGGGACTATAAAGAGAAGTTAAGAACCAGAAGGTTTATAGATCGTGGCCGATTTGCCAATAAAGTCCAAAGAACCGCTATCACTTCGCGACCGGAAAAAAGAGCTGACACGCGCCGCAATACGCGATTGCGCCGAGAAACTCTTTGAACAACACGGCTACGACAACGTAACTGTCGCCGAGATTGCGGATGCGGCAAATATCTCCGTGAAGACGCTCTTCACGTACATTCGCTCCAAAGAGGACCTGCTCTTTCAGGACACCTCTCTGATCGATACGGTAGCTGCATCGCTTCATGCTCGCGCGGCTGGCCTTTCACCTGCGTACTGCGTAGCAGAGACCCTGATCCGACTCACGCGCCAGAAAGGATCGGTCCTACATAGGCTCACAGACTTTCAGCGAGGCTACGGCAAGAGTGACGTGCTGCATTCCCGTCTCTTACGTCTCTGGGACGAATACGAAGAAATCCTCGCAGGGGTCCTCGCAGCGGAGCGCCGGTCAGCACGCCCCGATGCCGCCACTCGACTCGAAGCCGCACAACTGGTGACACTCATCCGTTCCACCACCTGGGCTGAGGTTCATCGGCTTGCCACGAGCGGCTCGAACCCCGACGCAAGATTTAGAAAATGGCTGCGCAATGCGGCAGAACAGCTCTCCGGCGAAAGAGCCTCGAGCGGAACGCGACAGCTACGCAAAATCCCAAGGCAAGAATGAAGAGTTGAGCGATGCGCTCGATGGAAGAGGTTAGATGGTCGGGGCGGAGGGATTCGAACCCCCGACCCTCTGCTCCCAAAGCAGATGCGCTACCAGACTGCGCTACGCCCCGACTTGGCGCTCCCGGCTCTCGCTGCTGCAAAAGCCCCCGCGCACAAACCAGATTGTACCGCAGTATGCGGCCGCATCACCGGTATCTCAGTGTCCGCGCACCAGTTGCACGATCAGCCACCACACCAGCAGTCCCGGCAGCGTGAAGACCACCGACAGCGCCAGCAGGATCGCGCCGAGGAAGATCGCGTCTTTCCACGTGTGCCGGTGCGGCTCGGCGATATGCCGGGTCAGCAGCGCATAGTTCCGCCGGTTCGCCTTCCACGCGATATCGAAGGCGTCGCCCAGCAGCGGAATCGCGCCGATCAGCACGTCGATGCCGAGGTTCGCCACCATTCGCGCCAGCGTCACGTAGGGCACGCCGCGGAACCAGGCCGCCACCACGATCACGCACGAGGCCAGTCCGGCCAGGATGTCGCCCACGCCCGGCACCAGCCCGATGATGCCATCGATGCCAAAGCGAATCGACGTCCCCGGAATCCGGAACCAGTCATCCAGCACGTGCGACAGCAGGTCCAGATTCTCGTCGTCGAAGATCCGGCGCCCCAGCCGGGTTCGTCCGCGCAGTGGCGGCAGAATTTCCGGCATTTTTGCGGTTCCCTGCGGCATATTCCGGGCCATCTCACTCATAAGATGCACACTTCTTCCACAGGGTGCTCCCACAGACCCGGTGCCGATGCTACAATCGAAAAAGCGTCACGGCGGCTATAGTTCAGTGGCAGAACACCGGTTTGTGGCACCGGGTGTCGTGGGTTCGATCCCCACTAGCCGCCCCAGTATCAACCAGATACAGGATCCGCGCTCTTCAGCCTGACGCTAACACCATTCCAGTGAAATCCTCAGCCAAGCCCGGGAAGTCCGCGACCTCTGCCGCAGACTCTGCCAGGGATCATCTCTTCGTCGGCTGCTCCGGATGGGCCTACGCCTCCTGGAAACCCGGCTTCTATCCCGCAGGCGTCCCGGCAAAGAAATTTCTGAACTACTACGCCTCGCGGCTCAACTCCGTAGAGGTGAACTACACCTTCCGCGCCTTGCCGACCGAGAAGATGATCGCCGGCTGGCTTGAAGCGACGGCCCCGCATGAGGATGCGGACTCCGCAGCTTCCACGCTGTTCGCGATGCCGGATCGTCCGGAATTCCGCTTCTCCTTCAAGGCTCCGCAACGCATCACCCACATCCTGCGGCTCAGAAATGCTGCCGCCGATCTCGACGCCTTCGTGGCTTCGCTTGAACCGGTCCGCAAGGCAGGACGCCTCGGCGCACTGCTCTTCCAGCTCCCGCCCAACTTCAAGGCCGATCTTGACCGCCTCGCCGCCTTTCTCAAGGAATGCCCGCGCGGCTATCGCATTGCTTTCGAGTTTCGCCACGAGAGCTGGTTCGAGGAGCCGAACCTCTCCGCGCTCGAAACCCTGCTGCGCAGGCAGAAAGCCACGCTCTGCGTCGCGGAAAGCGACGAGCTGACCACGCCCGACCTTGCCACCGCAAACTTCGCCTGCTACCGCTTCCGGCGCTCCGCGTACGCACAAGCCGAGCTCGATGCCATCCGCGCGCGGCTGATCGAACGCGCCCGGCAACTCGATGGAGCGGGCGACGTCTATGCTTATTTCAGGCATGATGAAGAGCCCGACGGCGCCCTGCGCGCGGTCAGCGTACTCGAAGGAATCCGCACTGTATGAGCACGACCGCCGCTTACGGCACGCTTCAGGAAGAACTCGCAGAGGCCACATGGCTGCGCCCCTTCACGCCTCACCGGCGCCTGCGCAACGGCCATTTCCAGACCCTTGCTGGAAACTTCATCCCACGCCGTCCCGCATTGCCTGAGCCCGAAGAGCTGTTGATTGAAGTGGAAGGACCGGTGGAAGGCTACGGCCCCTCGCACATCCTCTGCCATTGCCACTGGCAGCCGGAAGAGGTGCGCCGCGATCGCCTCACGCTGATCATCGTGCATGGCCTCGAAGGCTCGTCGCGCTCGCAGTATGTGCTCGGCAACACGGAGCGCGCCCTCGCCGCCGGACACAATGTCATCCGCATGAACATGCGCAGCTGCGGCGGCACCGATCATCTCTGCCCCACCATCTATCACTCCGGCCGCTCTGAAGATGTAACCGCGCTGGTTACAAATCTCGTTGAGGCTCGGGGACTCAGGCGCATCGCGCTGCTCGGCTATTCGATGGGCGGCAATCTCATCCTGAAATACGCGGGCGAAGTCGCTTCCGCACCACCGCCGGAGTTCGTCGGCGTCATCGGCGTCTCTCCGCTGATGGACCTCGCCGCATCCTCCGACGCCTTGCACCGCCGCTCGAACTACATCTATATGCGGCATTTCCTGCGCAACATGCGCGGACGCCTGCACCGCAAGGCCGCGCTCTATCCGCGCATCTACGGCGGCACCGATATCGACGCCATCCGCACCATGCGTGACTTCGATGAGCACATCGTCGCGCGCTTCGGCGGCTTCGAGGGAGCGACGCACTACCACCACTCTGTCGCCAGCTCGCACTTCGCCTCGGACTTCCGCGTGCCCACGCTCATCATCCACTCCACCGACGACCCCTTCATCGTCATGCGCCCTGAGACCCGCGCCGCGCTACTCGCCAACCCGCACGTGCACCTCGCCGAGACCAGCCGCGGCGGCCATTGCGCCTTCCTCGCTGCGGGTGATCCAGCGCAGGGCCGCAAGGTCGAGTACTGGGCCGAAGACACGCTCCACGGCTGGCTCGCCAGGCTGCCCGGGAATCGCTCCCTGTGAGCGGCGCAGCAGCATGAATGTCGACTGGGACGCGCTCATCGGCCCCGACGAGCCGGTCATTGTGGCTCCCTGGGTGCCGCCGCAGGAAAACGAATCCGGGGAAGGCTTGGGGACAGGCTTTACGGACCTGCGCCTGCATCCCGAAGCAGCACACGCGCTGCCCGAGACCGTGGAGTATCCCGAGCTGGCCGAGGCCCTGCTCCTACTGAATCAGCCGGACTTGCCTACCTTCGTCTCGCCCACCTTCACTTCAAAGTGCGATGTATGGCCAATCGCGCCCGAGGACATCGATCCCTACGAGTTCGACGCCGAGCCCGACGAGATCGCCCACGGCATCGCCTGCTATATCGACATCATCCCTGCCGAGCCCGCCCGCCGCGCCGCCTTCGCCGAGATCGAGAACCTTGCCCGCGCCATCGTCCACGACCTGCGCCAGGAGCAAGCCTCGCCTGTCGGCCGTATCGAGCTCGTCCTGCGCCCGGCTGACATCGATGACACCCCCGGCTACGCCTTCACCCTATACGCTTCCGCCCTGGGCGCGACGCAATCCGAAGCCCGTAACCGCTGGAAAACCGTGCTCTTTGCCGCTGTTATGGCTACAATAAAATCGGCCGCCTCGTCATAAAGCTGACGGGAAGCGGCCTGGTAGCACACGCGCGAGTAGCTCAGCTGGATAGAGCATCTGCCTTCTAAGCAGAGGGTCGCAGGTTCGAGTCCTGCCTCGCGCACCATACCTCGCCGGCCACTCTCCATCCCACAAAAGTTCTCTTCCAGCTTGATCTGGATCAATTCCCACCGTTCTGTACCGCGGATAACATCCGTTTCCAGATACCGGAGGAACCGAACGTGCACGTCTTTCTGTGGTCCTTGGTTGCGGTCGGTGCAGCCTGCTTTGCCTTGGGAGTCGTCACGGCCGCCGTGATTGCTACCCGCGACGAAACCCTTCAGATGGATGGCTATGGGCAGGACTGGAGCCAGGATTGGAGCCAGGATTGGAGTCAGGACTGGAAGTCCCGCAAAGGCGCCACTGTCTCAGAGCCGGTCCCGGCAGAGACTGCCGGCCTCCGCGAAGTCCTCACCCGCGAACTCCAGCCCGCTTCGGACTCAACTCCGGTACGGCAGGGCCGCCCGCGTCACAGCCTGATCCGCGCCTAACCTCGCGTATCGCCGAGCCGCAGACCGCCCGGCGCTAGCAGACCCGCATCTCAAGAGCAGAGGTGTGGCCATGCATTCCGCAATGAACCCTCAATGGGCGCAGGAACCCGATCCGCAGAAGCCCGGCGATCTCGATCCCGCAGCCGACCAGCTGCCCGCTACCCGCCAGAACTGGCCCGGCCGCTCCGAGCCCGGACACATCCGCCGCATCGGCCCGGCCCGCCGCCCGGAAGATACGGCGGACAAGGCAAAGGAGCCTCGGCCCGAAGCTCCCTCCCGGTAATTACACGGCCTCGTCGAAGTTCGTGGACCGCGTCACGTGCTCCCACTTCTGGAATTCGGAGCGGAGCGCCTCCAGATCTTTCTGCACATACTCAAACGCATCAGGACCCAGCAGCAGATGCTGCGGTGGTTCCGGCGCAATCAGAAACTCCGCAATCACGCTGCCCGCCCTGGCTGGATCGCCTGGCTGGCGTCCGCTTCTCGCATGCCGAGCCTCACGAATGGGATTGAAGATCGCGTCATAGTCGGCAATGCTGCGCTCCGACCGGACCATCGAGCGCCCCGCCCAGTCGGTGCGGAACATGCCAGGCTCTACCGCCGTCACGTAGATCCCAAGAGGCCGGACTTCCTTCGCCAACGACGACGAGATGCCCTCGAGCGCGAACTTGCTGCCGTGATAGTAGGACAGGCCCGGCATCGTCATCAGGCCACCCATCGAAGTCACGTTGAGAATGCGCCCTTCGCGGCGCGCACGCATGTGCGGCAGAACGGCCTTGATCATCGCCACGGCGCCGAAGACATTCACCTCGAACTGCTGTCGCAGCTCCTCCATCGAGCTCTCTTCCAGCGTTCCCTCGTGGCCGTATCCCGCATTGTTGATGAGCGCATAGACCGGACCGACACTCTGCTCGATCTCATTCACCGCGTCCACAAGATGCGCGGGATCGTCGGTGACGTCGAGAACGCGGGCAAAGGCCGCGCCTGGCTTGAGACGCTCGAACTCCTCCGCCGCCTCCTGTTTGCGCACGGTGCCGACTACGCGAAAACCCGCCTGCAGCAGGGCAACCGCAAATGCCTTGCCCAGGCCGCTGCTAACGCCGGTAACGATGATAACCTTGCTCATTTCAACGCTCATTTTCGCACCCCTTACGATACTCACGGTATCGAATATCACATATACGATACCGCGAGTATCATGAAAGATGCACTTTTCCGGCAGGAGGACGAAAATCATGGCAGCAGCGGGGCGAACAGGAACAGGAAGACCAAGGAGCCAGTCGGCTCACGATGCCATCCTGAAGGCCGCTCTTTCTCTGGTGACCCGGCGCGGCTTCCGGTTCGTCACCGTAAACGAGATTGCCGCAAAAGCGAATGTCGGGAAGATGACGATCTACCGGCACTGGCCCGACAAGGCAGCGCTGGTCATGGATTCCCTGCTCGAGCTGATCGGCAGCGAAACCGCCTTTCCTGAAGCAAGGAGCGCGCTCGAAAGCCTTCGCCTGCAGCTCGATCTGCAGGTTGCCTTCTTTCGCAGCTCCCGGGGAAACCTCATCCGCTCCCTCGTGGCGGAAGCGCAATCCGATCCGGAGCTTGCAACCGCCTTTCGCGACCGCTGGCTCGAACCGAGGCGCGAAGGCGTTCGCAAGATCATGCGGGCCGCCATCGCCGAGGGATCTCTGCGGAAAAACCTCAATATCGAGGCCGCAATCGATCTCCTCTACGGATCGCTCTACTATCGGCTCTTACTCGGGTCGGGCGTGCTCGACGAACACTTTGTGGATGACTGCTTCGCGCAGTTTCTGAAGGGACACGGAGATGTGAAACGAGATGTAAAAAAGCAGAAAGCCGGATAGGCGGGCCAGAGCCTACGCCCCGCTACGAAGCTTCCCGTCTCCACACGATCGAAAGCTTTTCCCGTTCGAGAATCGCCTTCACGCGGCTGCGCGCGTGGTTCGACCATGGACCTACTGGGTCCAGCTTTACGTAAGCCATCCAGTGGCGCAGCGCCTTGCGGCGCTCGCTCCTGCGTTCATAGGCCAACGCCAGGTTGTAATGGGCATCGGCGTACTTCGGCACCAGCGTGATGGCTCGCTTGTACGCTTCGATCGACTCCCCGACCCGCTGCAGCTCATCGAGCACGTTGCCCAGGTCGAAGAACGCGAGAGCATACCCAGGGTCGGACACCGTGGCTTGCCGGTAGAGTTCTTCCGAGCGGCCAAACTGCCGCTGGTTGTAGAAGATCGTTCCCAGGTTGATCGCCGAGGGCGCGTGATTCGGGTCCAGCTCCAGGATCTCCTGATAGAGACCGATCGCCTCTTCCAGCTTCACCGCTTCCTCGCAGCGCACCGCGTCGAGAAACAGCGTCGACACCCGCTGCGCCTTCTCTGCCTGCGTCAGCCCGCCTTCCACCTCAAAGACACGCTGACGCCCGTCGAAATCGAAGACGAACTGCCGGGTCACCGGCTCCATCCATGCGCCCGAGTGTCGGAAAGCCAGACGCGAGCCACTGCGTGCCGAGCCCGCTTCCACCAGCGGATTCAGCATGCCCGAGACTGCCTGCATCGCAGTCACGCTCGCCCGGATGCGCGCCGCCGAAAGCCGCATAGCCCGCAGATCGCGCAGCTTGCACAGCTGCCCCAGTTCCTGGAACGAGTAGCTTTCGGAGTAGACAATGAGTCCCGCGCGTTCCCAGCCTCGCAGTTGCCGGGCCGGAATGCGCAGGATGCGCAGGGCGTCGTGACGGCTATATCGGGTCACAGTCTGTGTACTCGCAATGGGACCGTCGCTCACGTATGACGCGATTATCGGTACTTAGTCCCCCGCAAACAAGTAGGCAAAATGAAATTTCCGTGGATAACACGGTACTCAACTGGATGCAAGTTCCCTCCTCGACACCCCGTCGGCACCCGCGGGAATATCCTTCTTTCGATGGATTCTCGCCTCCTGCGCGGTGACTAGACTGGCCCCCATGCCCATCCCTACCGAGTCCATCGGCAGCCTTCCCCGTCCCACCGCATTGATTGAGGCGATCGTCCAGTCCCAGGCCGGACTGCTCGCGCCCGAAGCCCTCCAGGCCCACTTCGACGAAGCCCTCCGCGACACCATCCAGCGCCTCGAGGCCACCGGCTCGCCCATTCTCACCGACGGCGAGCAGACCAAGCCCAGCTTCGCCACCTATCCGCTCTCCGGCCTCACCAGCCTCGCACCCGATGGCGTCGTCATCCCCTTCGCAGGCGGCCACACCCGCCAACTGCCGCGCCTCACCGCAGGACCCTTCCGCTATGGCGTCCATGCGCAAAGCTTCCTCGAAAAGGCTCGCACTTTTACCCAGCGCCCGCTCAAGCAGGCCGTCATCTCCGCCTCCGCGCTCAGCCTGCTCTACCCACAGGAGCCCATTCCCGGCTATCCGCGGGAGGCCTTCCTCGCCGACCTCCTGGACGAGGCTGAGCAGGATATCCGCGGCGCCCTCGAGGCCGGTGCAGCCGTTGTCCAGATCGATTTCACCGAGGCCCGGCTCTCGCTCCGCCTCGATCCCTCCGGCGGTCTGCTGCGCAGCTTCATCGCGCTCAACAACCAGATTCTCGACCGCTTCACGCCTGAGGAGCGGCAGCGCATCGGCGTCCACACCTGCCCCGGAGGCGACCACGACTCCACCCACAGCGCCGATGTCGACTACGCCTCGCTGCTGCCCGATCTCTTCCAGATGCACACCGGCCGCTTCTACCTGCAGATGGCCAGCGAGCCGGATCGCCCGCGCGTCCTCCGCATCGTCCGCGACCTCATACAGCCCGGCCAGATCGTCTTCATCGGGGTCATCGACCCGATCACAACTACGGTGGAAACGCCGGAGCAGGTTCGTGACCGCGTTCTGGAGGCCGCGTCCGTCCTGCCGCCAGCCCAGCTCGGCACCACCGACGACTGCGGCTTCTCCCCCTTCGCCGACGACCGCTCCACCTCGCGCGAGATCGCCTTCGCAAAGATCCGGGCCCGCGTGGAAGGCACAGCCCTGGCCGCGCAGTCACTCGGCCTGTAGAGGCTCAGGGCTCAGATAGAAGCATCTGTCATTCCGACCGAAGCGAGCCAAAGGCGAGCGAAGTGGAGGAACCCGCAGTTCTCTCTCCACAGGCAACAGGATTCCGGCGGAACAGAACGCACAGGCGAGCGAATGCCCAGGCTCTGCAACCAGCCAGCGGAACAGAATCAAATATTTTTACGGGAAAAGAAAAAGCGGCGCAGAAGCGGGCCGCACGCCGTGACTGGAGCCGACGACCGGACTTGAACCGGTGACCTGCCGATTACGAATCGGCTGCTCTACCAACTGAGCTACGTCGGCCTTCCTTCGTGATTCTATCGTTCCCCGGCTTGGGCGTAAAGCCGCCTCCACGTGAATCCTTCCACAGGCTCTCTTCCCGCTCGCGAAGAGCCCGCAGCGCGCCACTCCATGCCATTTCAGAGGCCTCACCAATCTGCGCCCGGACAACGAAAAGGCCGCCCGGCAACAGGGCAGCCTTTTCTTTAGGGAGAATAGTTCCAACGGAGGCAAAGCCATCAGAACTTTCTGGCGAAATACTAAGTTTGGGCCGGAGGGGTGTCAAGGCAAAATCCCGGCCTCTGCAACCAGCCTGAATTCAAGGCATTACGGACACCCCTTCCGCAGCCGCCTCGAGTACAATATTCGCCTTTTATTCTCCAACAAGCTTCGTGAAAACGCAAAAATCACTTTGTCCTGAGCCAGTTACGCCCGATCTGCACCAATCGAGGTGCAGATAAAGTGGCTGCCCTGAGACTCGCGGAGCTGTACTCGGAACCCTACTCACTCGGAACCCTACTCCAGGTGCAGCGTGATGAACTCCTCATCGTTCAGCGTCGAGACCGGCTTGCCGCGCATCACCCGGTAGAGTGCCCGGCCGCCGCCGAGGAAAAGCCCCAGCAGCAGGGCAGCCGCACCCAGAATCAGCGTCAGCGAGACGATTCCCACCAGCAGGCGCGCGGTTTTCTTCACCTCGGTGGTGCCCTTCATCGCCTCGCCGGTCCGGTCGACCGTCACCTCGGCGTCGTATTTCACCCGAACAAGCAGTTTTTGGGCGTCGGCCGGCTTCTCAGAGCCGCTCGCCACGGCCATCAGAGGCCCCGTCTGCTTCACAACGGCGTTTTGGAGACCTCCCGGTGCCCCACCGCCCTTCAGCAGCCCTTCCAGCGCCTTTTGGCTCGCGATCGCCATCTGCGGCGTCGGGTACTCCACGATGGTGAGCGTCTCGCGCCCGTAACGCCCGGTCACCACCTCGGCGTCCCGGCTGAAATCGACCACCCCGGCTGGCAGCACCCCGCCACCCTGGGCGTAACCCTCCGGTCCCACCGCGTACCGCACCGTGTTCCGTTCGAGGCTCCCACCGGGGCCCTCCGCCGGCAGATACCTTGGCAGCGGTGGCGGCACGCCATCCGGCCCGATATTTTTCGGCAGTCCGGCGGCCAGGGTCGTCAGCGCATCCCGCTCGGCCGCGCCTACATGCGAAGACGTTGCGGTCACGCACTCGGTCCCCGTCCAGAAGACGGCCATGCCATCCCCGACTGCCCCTTCGCGCCCTCTTTCGAGATTGAAGTCCGCCGGATGCATCCCCGCCGCGCGGTAGAGGGTGAATGCGCCATAGGCGCCGGTCGCATCCGGAAAGCCCATCACCTTCACGGCCAGCGTCGCGCCGCCATGCCGATAGCTTCCCGCCACGTATTGCCTGAGCCCGTATTCCCTGAGAGGAGCTGCCTTCGCGGCATCGGCCTGCGCCGGGTCCGAACCTGTCTGCGGTGACCCTTCGAGTGTCCAGCCTGCCAGCGTCGCAGGCAGCGCGATCGGCACATGCGGCAATGTCACCATCACCGGCGCGGCAGAAGAGGGCGCAGACTGCGCCATCATCGGAGCACACGCTCCGCACAGCCATACGACACTACCCAGCGCCAGCCGGGCCGAAACAGCTACTCCAGAGACCTTCACAACAGAGAGACTACCACTGCGCGTGGCGCGGATCGCCTTCAGCTCGGGCTCCCGATGGTCGCGCTCTGCCTTCGTTCTGCCGTAGCAATCCGAATACTGGGTGCTCATCCAGGCTTCGCTTGGGTGGGAGAGTACGACACCTCATTCGTACTTACCCACATCTCTTTGCGATACCTTGCAGCCTCTGCGTCGGAGGAAGGACTTAATCCCGCTGCGATGAGAGGAAATCTGAGTCCTGTGCTCTGAGTTCTGACTACTTGCTCCGCTGCGAAGCGTCCGCGATGCGCACACCGTTCAGGCTGCCCACATATCGCGCCACACCGCGATAGAGCGACTCGGCAATCCGCTCGCGATAGCGCGGATCGCGCAGCTCCTGCGCGTCATTCGGATTCGTGAGGAACGAGATCTCCGCCAGGATCGAAGGCATGTTCGCGCCGATCAGCACCACGAACGGAGCTTTCTTCACGCCGCGATCCTTCAACCCGGGGTTACCATCCTCGAGGCCGGAGTAGAGACTCTGCTGCACATCCGAGGCGAACTCGCGCGACTCGTTGATCTTGTCCGTCAGCGTAATTTTCTTCACGAGATCGGAAAGCTGATGGATCGACTCGTCCGAGACCGAGTTTTCGCGCGCCGCCGTTTCGAGCGCATCGGCCGAGGTGGTGAAGTTCAGATAATAGGTCTCCACGCCGCGCGCCGACTGATCCTGGCTCGAGTTCGCATGCACCGAGATGAACAGGTCCGCCTGCGCCTTGTTTGCAATCGCCGTGCGCGTTTCGAGCGGGATAAACGTATCGTCGTCGCGTGTGTAGATCACGTCCGCGCCCAGCTTCTGCTTGAGCAGCGCGCCCAGCCGCAGCGCCACATCCAGCACCACGTCCTTCTCCTGGATGCCGCCCGGCCCGAGCGTGCCCGAATCGTGCCCGCCATGCCCCGCGTCCACTACGATGCGGTTGATCTTGAGACCCAGCGCGCGCACCATCGAGCGCTGTCCGTCCGCGGTAGGCGGAGCCCCAGCGCTGATGCCCGTTGCGCCTAAATCGACAGGAGGAGCGCCGGTCGGCGCATTTGTAACCGTCGCCGGCACATTTGCGGAAGCAACCGTGGTCGTCGAATTCGAGGACGTATCGCCATGCTTCTTTCGCTTCCTGCCGCTCGTCGTATCCGTGGAGCCAACAGGTGGATTTGCAGCAGGAGCATTCGCGGCCGCGACTTCATCCGGCTGCGGAGCGGGCTGCGTGCCGGCTACCGATTGCACCACCGGCGCCGTCGTCGGATGCTTCGTCGCCTTCACCGTGTCTCGCTGCTGGCCAAGTGTCGCGACATCAGAAAGCGCTGCGGGATCACCCTGCGTTGCCGCGTCGCTCTGCGCAGCCGCCCGGCTCTTCGTTGTCGATGAGGTTGGCGAGCCCATGGCTGTCACCGGCGTCGTGGCCGGACCGATGCCGATCGTACTCCCGCCGTTCCCCTGTCCGCCTGCCTGCGATGTCCGCGAGGCCGCGTGCTGCGCAGGAGGAGTCGTGGGAACCTGCGCGGCAGGGATGTTCAGCGCACGCACCTCGGGTACATTTGCGGACGGCACATTCGCAGGCGGCTTAGTCGAGGCGGTGTACACCGGCGGCGCATGATTCTTGCTGCCGTGGATATCAATAATGAGACGCGACGGATTCGGCAGGAAGAACGCCGAGTATTCGCTCACGTCGCTTACATCGAGCACGATGCGCGTCACATCGTTCGAAAACTGCGCCGCGCGGATCTGCTTGAGGAATCCATCGTCGATCACCTCGACCGATTTGCCGATCAGCTCCGGCGAAAGTCTGGCCCCATGCAGGTCGAAGAAGATGCGATCCGGATGCGGCACACGCACCGCTTCATACTGCACCTCATCCTGCAGATCGATCGCCACACGTGTGTACACCGGCGTCGACCAGTGGCGGATGCCGGTAATCAGCGGCAGTTTGCCACGCCGCGGCGGAGGAGGCGCATTCAGAGATGCATCGGTCGCAGCCGCATGCGACTCGCTCACCGGCGCAGCCGGGCTCGAAGAAGCCGCACTTGCAGTGGCAGGAGGCGTCGACGCCACGCTGCCCGCAGGCGGAGGCGCAAGATCCTGCTCCTGGAAGCCTGTTTGCTGCGACTGCTTCGCTGCTGTCAGTACGGTGTTCTTGCCGGATTTCTTTTGCGGCGGATTTACACCCGCGCGCACCTCGGGCACGTTCTCAGCGGGCTGCGTCGCAGCTCCCACACCTGCCGTCTCCGTCGCAGCGCCGCGGTTTGTCTTCACCGGACCGCCGCGCCTCAGAGTAGCCAACTCCGCATGCGCCTCATTGGCCATGGGGTTCTGCGGATAGAGCTTCAGAAACTCCTGAAAGGTGGCCTTCGCATGATCGCGGTCATCCAGGTCGCGCAGATAAATCTCGCCGATGGTCAGCAGCGCGCTGAAGCGGTAACGGCTCCCTGGATACTGCTTGCGCAAAAAGTCATACTGCCCGATCGCATCGTGCAGCGCCTTGTCGTCCTGAAAGATGCGGCCTTCCTCGGCCAGCAGGTCGGCCACCGCCGAGACTGAGGCATCGGCTCGCGCCGAACGCGGATCGCCGTGATACACCGCGCGGTAGGCATCCATCACGCGGTCATACTCGCGCCGTGTGCGCTCACGCTCCGGCCTCCCTTCGAGCGCCTCGCGCAACCGCTGCGCATGATCGAAAGCAGAAATCGACGGCGCGCGGCCTGCCGCATCTGCCGGCCCCGGAGCGCTCATCAGCAACGAAAGCATCAGTCCGCCGGCAATCGGCAGCAGGCGATGGCGTCCTGCAAAAGGAGTAGAAACCGGCATAAAAGTAGAGACTACAAGGCGATTATAGGGGGACAGTGAAACCCACAGCGAGCACGGGGAACCCAGCTCGCAACCTTAAAGTGAAGCGATGGTGAACAACAGAGCTTCGGCCTCGACCGAAGAACGTCTCGTCATCCCGACCGAAACGCGCCTTTCTTCCGTTGAAGCGCATTCCTTCCTCGGTTGTCATTCCGACCGGAGCGAACACAGTGAGCGAAGCGGAGGAACCTGCAGTTCTCTTCACAAATGACGAACCAGAGTGCCCCGTTCAAGCTCCGCCTGGGCGGGAGGAACAATCTCAGGCGCCCCACCCATGACGAGCACTTGGTCATGGGTGGGTCTCACATCCATGCGTTCGGGAGAGTGAGGATTCGGGTGCCCCACCTCTCGCTTCTGAGAGGTGGGTTCGCAGAGTTCTCATCGCGACCAGCGGGAGCAGAGGCCGAAGACGATCCGCACCACGCGAAGCAGTTATCCGACCAACTCTCCGACGACCTTCGCCGCGCTTGCCAGCGCTGCATCGAGCTGACCGGCATCCTTGCCGCCAGCCTCGGCCATATCCGGGCGTCCGCCGCCCGAACCGCCGACCAGCTTCGCCACCTGACCCACGATCTTGCCCGCCTGCACCTTCGCGGTCAGGTCCTTGGTTACGCCCACGATCAGCGCTACCTTGCCTTCACTGTCCGCCGAGCCCAGCACCACCACGCCCGAGCCTAGCTTGTTGCGCAAATTATCGACCAAGGTCCGCATCTGTCCGCGATCGAGCGCATCCACGCGCTGCGCCAGCACCTTGATGCCCTTCACCTCGACAGCAGAATCGGTGGCATTCGAGAGCGAGCTCGCCGCCGACTTCATCCGCGCCTCATCCAGCTCGCGGCGCAGCTTCTTCAGCTCGTCCTCCTGCGAGGCAAGACGCACGCGCAGCGATTCAGCCGGAGTCAGTTCCGCCGAAGGCGCGAACTGCGAAGCGAGCTGCGCAACGGCAAAACCGCGGCGGAACTCATCGAGCGCGCCCAGGCCGGTCACCGCTTCCACGCGACGAACGCCCGACGACACAGAGCCTTCGCCGATCAGCTTGACCACGCCAATCTCGCCCGTTGCGCCGGTGTGCGTGCCTCCGCACAGCTCCGTCGAGAAGTCGCCGATCTTCACCACACGCACCTTCTCGCCGTACTTCTCACCGAAGAGCGCCATCGCGTGATACTCGTTCACCGCCACGTCGATCGGCACATCCACAATCGTGTCGACCTTCGTGTTGCCCAACACTTCCTTATTGATGAGGCTCTCGACATCGGCCAGCTCCTCATCGGCAATCGGCGCAAAGTGCGAGAAGTCGAAGCGCAATCTCGTCGGGTCGTTCAGCGATCCGGCCTGCTTCACATGCTTGCCCAGCACCTCGCGCAGCGCGGCGTGCAGCAGGTGCGTCGCCGTGTGGTTGCGCTGCGTGGCGTAGCGGAAGTCGGCATCGACCACCGTATCGACCTTCGCGCCCACAGCCAGCGGAGTGCGCAGCACAGCCTTGTGCGCGAAGACTCCCTGCACCGGCTTGGTGCAGCCGCTCACGTCGGCAATCACCGCGTTGTGATCGTCGGAGTAAAGCCACCCGCGATCGCCGATCTGGCCGCCCGAGTCGGCATAAAAGCTTGTGTTGTTCAGGACTATCTCGACCGCATCGCCCGCAGCAGCCGCCGGAACGCCCACGCCGTCCTTCACGATGGCCAGCACCTCCGCGCCATCCACGCGCAGCGTCTCGTAGCCTTCGAAATCGGTCTTTGCCAGCTCGCGATACACCGGGCTCGCCGACTGCTTCGCGCCGCCCTTCCACGAGGCACGCGCCCGCGCCTGCTCCTCGGCACGCGCATTCTCAAAGCCTTCGAGATCGAAGTGAATGCCCGCGTCATGCGCCGCATCGGTCATGAAGTCGAGCGGCAGACCGAAGGTTTCGTAGAGGTGGAAAGCCTTGTCGCCCGCAAGAGAACCTTCCGCCATCGCAGCCTGCAGTTGACGCGCGCCCACTTCCAGCACGCGCGCAAACTGCCGCTCTTCCGCCTCGACGACCTTCGCAATGCGATCCGCGCTCTCGTTCAGCTCCGGATACGCCACCGCCATTTCATCGCGCACGGCGTAGACCATGTCGCGCATGAACGGCTTGTCCTGCCCGAGCAGACGTCCATGGCGAATGCCACGACGCAGAATCTTGCGCAGCACGTAGCCGCGTCCTTCATTCGCAGGCAGCACACCATCGGAGATAAGGAAGGTTGCAGCGCGCGCGTGATCCGCGATGATGCGCAGCGAAGCCTTCTGGCGATCGTCGGTCGCCTCAGCCGTCAGTTCCGCCGCACGCTTGATCAGCGGCGTAAACAGGTCGGTCTCGAAGTTCGAGAGCACGCCCTGCATCACCGAGGCCATGCGCTCCAACCCCGCGCCGGTATCGATCGAAGGCTTGGGCAGCAGCGCCAGCTCTCCGTTTGCGCTGCGGTCGAACTGCATGAAGACCAGGTTCCAGATCTCGACATAGCGGGCGTCGTCTTCGCCGAACGGCTTGTCGACACCCGGCGTCTCCGCCGCATCGATGCCCATGTCGTAGAAGATCTCCGAGCACGGACCGCAGGGGCCGGTGTCGCCCATCTGCCAGAAGTTATCCTTGGCGCCCATCTCGAAGATGCGCTCCGCGGGCACGCCCGTCGCGAGCCACAGGTTGTAGGCTTCCTCATCGCGAGGCACGCCGTTCTCACCCTTGAAGATGGTGACGTAGAGCTTGTCCTTGGGGATGCCGAACCACTCGGGCGAGGTCACCAGCTCCCACGCATAGGCGATCGCGTCCTTCTTGAAGTAGTCGCCGAAGCTGAAGTTGCCCAGCATCTCGAAGAAGGTGTGGTGACGCCGCGTGAAGCCGACGTTTTCGAGGTCGTTATGCTTGCCGCCCGCGCGCACGCACTTCTGCGAGGTGGTGGCCCGGTTGTAATCGCGGTGCTCCACGCCCAGGAAGACGTCCTTGAACTGGTTCATGCCCGCATTGGTGAACAGCAGCGTCGGGTCGTTGGCAGGCACAAGCGAAGACGAGTGCACGGGGCGGTGCCCCTTCGTCTCAAAAAAGCGCAGAAAGGTCGCACGAATATCGGAACCGGAGCGGTATTGCATTCCCACAGTTTACTAGGAGGATTCCCCTGCCGGGGCACTCACCAAAAAGCAATTCACCACAGAGAGAAGAGAGGACACGGAGGCATTGTCACAAACTTGCGCTTTCCGGGTTGGTACGAAACAGGGTGCCCCACTCAAGCCCGAATTTGGCTTGGGTGGGAGAGCACAACTCCCTCCGTGGTGAAATGTTTTTCTCCTTACGGGGAGAGGCGGCCCTTAATGTTCCGGCTCGTGATCGAACTCGTCGCCCGCGGACTCGAGCCCTGCCAGCGCCTCGCCTTCCACATCCCAGCTCTTCAGGATTTTGAAGATCACGCCTGTCGAGAACCCGGCCCGCACCAGCAGACGCATCACTCGCGCCGCATCCTTGTCGGTCGCAGGCTTCTTCACCCGCTTGCGTTCGAGATGCCGCCGCGCCAGCTCTTCCTCGTTCACATCACCGTAGGCGGCCTCGAGCGTCTCCGAGATCAGCTCCTTGTCCACGCCCTTCACGGTCAGGTCCTGCCGCACGCGCCGCTGCCCCAGCGCCATGTTGTCCTGGCGTAGCCGCGTATAGGTCGCAGCGAAGTCGGCATCGTTCAGGTAGCCATATTCCTTCAGCCGCTTCAGCACATAGTCGATCTTCGCCTGCCCCAGCGCACCCTCTTCCACGCGCCCGCGCAGCAGCCGTGTCAGCTCAGCGACGGTGCGCATCCGCCGCCCGAGCGCCTTCACCGCATATTCATGCAGCGCCTCGGCATCGAGCGGCTCGGTCTTCTTCACACGTCCAAACGGCATACCTTTACTCTGCCTGCCGAACAATTTCGTTCGCAGCTACTTGGTCCACTGATCCACCCAGTCATTCACCGTCTTGTACCAGAGCTCGGAGTTCTGCGGCTTGGCCACCCAGTGGCTCTCGTCCGGGAAGTACAGCATCTTCGACGGCACGCCCATGCGCTGCAGCGTGGTGAAGAGCTGATATCCCTCCGAGACATCGAGGCGATAATCGAGCTGCGAGTGGATCACCAGCGTCGGTGTCTTCATCTTCGGCGCGGAAAGCATCGGTGACCAGCGCCGGTACAGCGCGCGATTCGCCCACGGCGTGCCGCCGAACTCCCACTCGTTGAACCACAGCTCTTCCGTCGTCCCATACGCGGACTCCGGATTGAACATGCCGTCGTGCGTCACGATGCAGCGGAAGCGGTCCGTGTGCCCCAGGATCCAGTCCGCCATGAAGCCGCCATAGCTTGCGCCCAGCGCACACTCGCGGCCCTTGTCGATAAACGGATACTTCACCTCTGCCGCATCCATCCCGTTCATCAGGTCGACATACGGCCTGCCGCCCCAGTCGCGATTGACGCGGTCGACAAACGCCTGCCCGTAGCCCACCGATCCACCAGGGTTGATCATCACCACGACGTATCCATTCGCCGCAAGCAGCTCCGCGTTCCAGCGGAAGCTCCAGCTGTCGCCCCACTCGCCCTGCGGGCCGCCGTGGATCAACACCTTCACGGGGTACTTTTTCGTTTCGTCGAAGCCCGGCGGACGAAGAATAAAGCCTTCCACACGCACCCGCCCCAGCGATGAGAACCAGTAGTGCTCCAGTTTCGGCAGGTCCAATTCCTCGAGCAATGCGGCATTCAGATGCGTGATGTCCTTCTGCGCCAGAAAGGTTTGCGCTACGCCCAGTCCGGTTGGCGAAACATATGTAACCGTGCGATGCACAGATTGCGCTGCCGCTGTCTTTCGCACCCGGTCTGTTTCGAGCGCAACCACGTCACCCGGCTCGCGCACCGTCTGGCGCGAGGCCACAATCGTCTTCTCATCCGGCGTCACATGCAGATCGCCGTAGGTGCCCTCATCCGTCAGCTCGCTGCTCTGCTTGCCGTCGAGCGACGTGACGAAGATCGGCTCCTCGCCTGTATCTCCTGCGGCGAAGTAAATCTTCTGCGAGTCCGGAGCCCACACGAACTCATCCACCCAGCGGTCGAAGTCCGGCAGCGGCTCGGCGATCTTCTTCGAAGCACGGTCGTACACCACCAGCCGGAAGCGATCGCTCTCATATCCTGCACGTGCCTGCGAGCGCCATGCGATCCACTTGCCATCCGGCGAATACGCAGGCGAATGATCGCCGCCCGCCGCCGTCGAAATCTTCACCGGCTTCGCATGCGCGTCGTCGAGACGCAGCGTGAAGATGTCCACGTTGGTGCTCGTCGCCTGCACCGTGTCGAGATTCTCTTCGAAGGCGATCTCTTTCCCGTCCGGCGCAAACGCATATGGATCCGGTCCGCCCATCGAGAACGGCGGCACATCGTGATCGTCGCCCGGCGTCAGGTCGCGCGGCGTGCCTCCGTCCGCACTGATCAGAAAGAGATGGCTGCGCTTATCATCCGTGAAGTGATCCCAATGCCGGTAGAGGAGGTGCGTGAAGACCTGCGCCTTCACCTTGGAGTCGGCCTTTGCCTCGTCCTTCTTCTGATTGCAACCGTCATCGTTACATTCCGGATAGACCGCCGAAACAAACAGGATCGACTGGCTGTCCGGCGACCACATCGCGCCGTCCGCCTCGGTGCTCAGCGACGTCAGTTTGTGCGGCTCGCCGATCTTCCCCGTCTCCGCGTCGAAGTCCGCCAGCCAGACCTGCTGGCCGCCCTCGCGCGTGCTCTGAAAGAGGATGCGCCTGCCATCCGGCGAGAAGCGCCCACGGTTTTCACCTGCCTCCCAAGCCAGCAGCGCATGAGGCTCGCCTCCCGTAACCGGCACGATCCATAGATGGGAGGTCTTCGTGTTCTGCGCGAGGCTCACGTCCGTCGCCGAGTACATCACCCAGCGTCCGTCCGGCGACACGGCGACATCGCCCAGCCGCCGCATCTTCATCATGTCCTCGAAGGTCATCGGCCGCTTCGCCGCGGTCTGCGCCCACGCGCCGCCGGCGAACAGCCCCAGACTCAGAACCCCAAGCCCTAAAACGCGGGTTAACGCAGTACGCCAATGCTTGCCGATCATGCGGTTCCAGCATCCTCCAGCCGCCGCAAAGAAGCCCGGCGGCTGATTGAATGTAGCATTTATGCGCCGCGCGCCTCGGACCTGAAACTCCCCGGCTCGTCCGGCATGGCTACCGGCAGTTCCACGATCACCGCCGCCCCGCGCGGTTGCAGGTTGTAGGCGCTCATATCGCCGCCCAGCTCGCGAATCATCGAGTAGCACAGGCTCATCGCCAGGCCCGCGCCCTCATCCCGCGGCTTCAGCGTGGCAAAGGGGTCGAAGAGCCGTTCCGGCTCCTGAAATCCCGCGCCGCTGTTCGAGACCACAATGCGCAGATGCTCTTCCCCGTGACCGGCTTCCATCCGCACACGCGCCTCTTCGCCGTCGCTGGCGGCGGCCTGCGCCGCGTTGGATACCAGCTGCTTCAGCACCTGCTCCAGCCGCTCTCCGTTGGCCCGCGCCGCGGGCAGTCCCGTCTCGGCGCTCACCTCCAGCCGGACGCCCTGCCGCTCGCACTCCGGACGCAATACCTCCTCCAGCCGTCGCAGGATCCGCTCCAGGTCCATGGCTGCCACCGGGCTCGGCGACGGACGCCAGAAGCGCGTCAGCCCCTCGATCACCTGCCGCATGCGGTGCGCCTCGCGGCGAATCACCCCGGCGTACTCGTGCATCTTCTCCGAGACCGGAATCTCCTCCATCAGCTCGGCATAGCCCATCACCACGGTCAGAGGATTGTTCAGCTCATGCGCGACGCCACCGGCCAGCCGCCCGATGCCCGCCAGCCGCTCCGACTGCGCCACACGACGCTGCATCGCCGAGCTTTCGCGCGCCGCCGCCAGCCGCGAAGCCAGCAGATGCAGCGGCATCAGGTCTTCCGGCATAAAGCGCTCCGCGGGATTCTTTCTTTCGCCCAGCAGGATTACGCCCTG
Source organism: Silvibacterium sp. (assembly GCF_047605705.1). Taxonomy (NCBI): domain Bacteria; kingdom Pseudomonadati; phylum Acidobacteriota; class Terriglobia; order Terriglobales; family Acidobacteriaceae; genus Silvibacterium; species Silvibacterium sp. The sequence goes on from NZ_JASGFD010000016.1 coordinate 31,215, forward strand.
CAGATCGCCGGCCCGCGTGCTGATACCGATCCCGCGCACCGGATCATCGGCAGAAAACTCCGCTGCATCCATCTGCGAAAACCACCGGCACAGATCCAGGTCGCCGACCTCGAACCTGTGGCCGCGACGCACCTGCGCCTCTTCCCAGGCGGACATCAACTCGGGCTCCGTCAGCTCGGCAGCGAGCCGCTCCAGAGCAGCCGCCTGCATGTCGTTCGCGCCGGCCAGTGCCGCCAGCCGCATCCGTCCCTGCACCTGCCGCACCAGCACGCCCACCAGGGAGAACGCGCTCGCCTCGGACGCTGCTTCCACCACGGCTCGATATAAGGGGATAAAGTCTTCGTGCGGTCCTACGGGGAAGTAGAGCGCGGCATAACGCTCCATCTCTCGGCGTGCCTGCCGGTCGCGCCGCTGCGCCTCTGCGTTCTCCCGCGTCTCTTCCTCCAGCACCAGCGCGATCATGCCCACGGCCGCCACCACGCGGACCAGGTTCGACGAGCGCCCGACCAGGAGCAGATAACTCGACGAGACCGCGAAGATGGTCACCAGAACGGACGCCGCATGCCACACCACGAAGCCTGCCGCGGTGAAAATCACGCCCGGCGTCGGCCGCCGGTAGACCGCTCCGATCAGGAGCGCTGTCCATATTCCAATTCCGGCCTCGGCCACCTGCATGACCCTGCCCGGATCGTTTCGCAGGGCAAAGTAGAGGCAGATGATCGAGATCGCCGAGGACCACCCCACGGTGACCCAGGCAGGCGTGTAAACCGGCCGCGTGCTCCAGGCAACGGCGACCACCGCGCATGCGACCGTGGCCGAGACTTCGGCCGCGTAAACCAGTGGTCCGGCCGGATTCTCCACCGTCGCCATGATCACGTAGGCCAGCGTAGGCACGGCAAAGATCGCAACCCATGCAATCCTCCGCTGCCCCACGAACGGAACCGCCAGCGACCCGAGGAACATCAGCATGCCCAGCGTTCCGCAGCAGGTAATGCCCGCCGTCGCCCACGGCCCGTGCGCTCCCAGGCACTCCAGCAGCATCTGCGTGGCGGTCAGCAGCCATCCTGCCAGCCAGAGACGGCGCCGCCAGTTTCGCCGCTGAATATTTAACGCGGCAAATACTGCGACAAGCAGCCACAGCAGGATCAGTGTTGGAACCTGGTAGTAGTCCATTTTTAAAGGGGGATAGTAACGCCAGTGTACGCGACTCGCCAGCCTTTTTATGCGGCTTGTTCCCCTGAGATGCACACGGCAGGCAGAGCATGCCCGCAAAGAGCTACCATGGGAGGCGTAGTCAAGGAGTCACCGCGTGCCCGTTCCTGCTGCCCGCTCCGCCGCAAGACTGCTTCTCGCCGGCCTGCTCGCCGCCGCACTCGCGCCTGCCGCGAGCGCCCAGGTCTCATGGACCGCCATGCCTCTCGACTCCGGCTTCGGCCCGCTCGACGGCTCCGCGCCGGATGTGCCCGTGCAGCAGATCATCGACCAGTTCACCGCGAAAGAGTCCACCTTCCGGCAAGCTCTCGCCAACTACACCTATACGCGCAGTGTGAAGGTCGAGACCCTCAACGACGACAATAAGGTCGACGGCCAGTATTACGAAGTGACCGACATCACCTTCGATCCTGACGGCAAGCACATGGAGCACGTCGTCGAGGCCCCGGCCAGCACTCTCGAACGAGTGCAGATGTCCCCGGCCGACTTCCAGGACATCGAAGAACGCCTGCCCTTCGTCCTCACTAAAGAAGATGTAGCGCAGTACGACCTCCACTATGCCGGACGCCAGAAGATCGATGACGTCGACACCTATGTCTTCGACGTCGCACCCAAGAAGATCGAGAAGCCCCATCGCTACTTCCAGGGTCGCATCTGGGTCGACCAGCACGATCTGCAGATCGTCGTAACCGACGGCAAGAACGTCCCCGATGACACGCGCAAAGGCCACGAGGATCTCTCACCACCCTTCGTGACTTATCGTGAGCAGATCGACGGCAAATACTGGTTCCCCGTCTACACCAAGGGCGAAGGCATCCTGCACTTCTCCGGAGGCCACGGCTACCTGAGTGAAGACGTGCACATGCGCGAGACGGTGAAGTACGCCAACTACAAGCACTTCAACGCCAGCGTGCGCGTGCTCTTCCAGGGACAGGACATCACCAACAACAACGGCCAGCAGCCTGACTCACAACAGCAGCAGCCACAACCGCAGCCACAAAAGCCTCAACGCTAGAAGTGCGCGTTTGCAGGAAACAAATGGCGGCCCATTCAAGCCTTCCACTGGCTTGAGTGGGGGACATGAAGTCCGCACCTCACCCTGCGCGTCGCAGCAGAACATCCTACTTCAGGTGATACACGATCCCTGTGCTGAGATAGGGCGTTCTGAGGTCGTGCAGGGACGTGTACGTTTTCACGTAAGAGACTTCCGCGATGCGCCACGAGAAGTGCCGGAATGCATGGTCCAAACCTGCGCTGAACTCCCATGCGGGCGCGGCCTGTGACTCCGTGGGTGGATGAAGATACAGCGTTCCCGAGTCCTGCGCATAGGAAAACCCTCCGCCGATATAGGCATACGGGCTCCATGCGCTCGCTCTCCAGATGGAAGAGTGAGACTCACCCTCCGAGGATCGCAGGCCAATGCGATACCCCGCCGTGATCGGAGCCTGCGTGTAGCGCGCCGCGACTGGATACACCCCGGCGCGAACCTCGGCGCCGAGCAGCGCCGAATGCTGGTAGAACGCGCCAAACCTGAACCCGAGCGAGTTATCCGAATAGAGAGGAAACTGTGTATTACCTCCGCCGACCGTCGCAAAGATGCCGACGCGCGAAGGCTCATCCTGAGCTCGCGCATGAAGAGGAAAGAGACCAAGGCAGAGGAAGAGGAAGCAGGCGAACGCTGATTTCACTGGATGGAGAACTCTCACGATGGATTTCCGATCGTCGCGGTGGAAGAGGATCGTGCGTTTCTCGATGGGATCGAGCTTCATACGAGAGTCAACTCAACCGGATTTCAACATCACCACCCGGCAATCGCATTGATCCAGGTCAAGCCGCCTCCCACAAAGTGATCCCGTTCTCTTTCCGGCCGCGCTCTCCTCTTCGGCATGAACCCGACCCGCATGCTTGAGCCGGCGCAGCGTACGATAGGAAGCGAATGAAGGGAAAAGCGACCCCCATACCCACTCGACATCCGGCAGATACCGCATCCCCCTTTCCCCTCCCCGTTGTCTCCGAGGTGAATGGCGTGCTCACCCTGCACTTCCAGTCGGATTACGTACAGAGCCAGATGCTCCCGGCTAATCCAGACTTCCTCGCGCTCACTTACACGCGCACCATGATGGCCTTTGAGCTGCTCAAGCCGGAGGCGCGGCACATCGCACTGATCGGCCTCGGCGGCGGATCGCTCGCCCGGTGGTGTTATCGCCATCATCCCGGCGCTGCGCTGACCGTGGTCGAGATCAACCCTCACGTCATCTCGCTCCGGGAAAAGTTCCTCGTTCCTGACGACGATCATCGCTTTCGCATCCTCTGCGAAGACGGCGCACAATTCGTGGAACGCAGCTTTCATGATCTGGATGTGCTGCTGGTGGATGTCTTCGATGTGGACAGTCTGCCCGAAGCGCTTTGTTCGGAAAGCTTCTACGAGAACTGCTATCAGGCGCTGTCAGAGAAAGGATTGCTCGTCGTGAATCTCTGCGACGCGACGCGGCAGCAGGCATTCTCCCGCATCCAGCGGGCCTTTCATGGCCACGCCATCTCCACGCGCGACAGGGACGGCAACATTGTCGTTTACGCCTGTAAGGGAGACCGCCTCTGGCCTGAAACCGCGACCTCCACGTATCTCGCGAGGAAGCGGACTGCCTTCGAAAAGAAGCATGGACTCAGCAAGGCGCTGACGCCCGTCTAGAGCTTGTCGCCAAGCATTCAACGAGGCAGGGTTCATTTCAATTTTGGCTCACTCTGCCGCTGCGGCCGAGCTATGCCAGAAGGCGATCTTCCACCCCTCGTGCGTTCTTACAAGAAATGCGGACTCCAGCCATTTCTTCTCGGCTACCGCACCATCCTTTGTGACCGAGCCCTGATTCACATAGGCAATCCACGCCGTTTTGCCGCTGATATGAACATCGGGCTCGGTGACATGCCATTCCAGCTTCGTGCCTGACGCATGCACCTGCTTGATGAGCGCCATGATGCTCTGCGCATCGAAGCGCCGGCCATTGTCATACATGTAAAAGCCGGACGCGACCTCATCTTCGAAGCCTCGCGTGTTCTCCGTCGCGGCCGCACGCAGCGCGGATTCGATCGTAGTGACAATCGCTTTCTGCGCCGCGGAGGACGGAGCCTTCGCCTGTAAAGCTGGCGTGCTGAAAAGCATCAGAGTCATCCCTGAAGCAAGCAGGTAGTTTCGCATCTGTACGCCCTCCGCTGATTCAAGTGGTATCGCCGGAGTGCCCGCCTTCACACCGCGGCCGGAACCATCAGTGCGCGATTGCCGCAGCAAGCTGATCGATAACGGCGAGATTGGCCACGACCTCCGGCGTCAAGCCATAACGATCCCGCAGATACGCGACGCTGTTATAGACAATGCGCGTCGTCCCATCCGCGTTTTCCGCAATCAAGATCTTCAAAGGCAGGTCGAGCGCGCTGTCCGGCGCCGCCAGCATCACCGGCGTGCCTGCCTTCGGGTTGCCGAAGATCACCACCTTCGTCGCTGGCATCTGAAAGCCTGCAGCCGCCGCTTCTCCGCTGTGATCGATGACCGCAAAGATCGTGACACCCTTCGCCTGAAGCAGCGAAAGCAGGTGCTCAAGCACCTCGCTCACCGAGCGAGAACTGAAGAGAGGAACCGTCCCGTTATCCGGCGCAGGTGTCATGCCGCTCATCCTTAACGCGCAAAGATCCGATACGAAGATCAGCAAACGCCGTGAACAGGAGCGGGCACACGTCCTGCGACTGCTCCCATGCTTTCTCCCACATTGTCCGAAGCGAACCCGGCCCGGCACATGCCCGACCATACATAAAGCATGTGCCGCCTGAAAGGCAAGCCGATTCGGACGCATCGCTCTGTAGGCCCGGATCGACATCGATCCTGCGACGGCAGCCGTAAGCGGCGGCGTCTCACTCGTAGTATTTCATTCGCAGACCGCGCTTCACCTGCAGACTGTCCTGCAATCCATAGATCGCTTTCACGGTATCTCAAGGCATCATGATCCGATGATGCGAGACAGCGCACCCATGCACGGAGGATGCGATGACGAACGAACGACGCAACGACACCCAGCCTGAAGAATTCGACCTTGTTGTCCTCGGAAGTGGCGAAGGATCGAAGTATCTTGCCTGGACACTTTCGAAGCAGGGCCAGCGTGTTGCGGTAGTGGAACAGAGATGGATCGGCGGATCCTGCCCGAACATCGCTTGCCTGCCGAGTAAGAACATCATTCACAGCGCCAAGGTCGCCTCCTATTTTGCCCGCGCAAAAGAATTCGGCATCGAGACTCCGGGCTACACCATCCATATGGAAAAGGTCATCGATCGCAAGCGCGCCATGGTCAAGGGTCTCGTCGACATCCACCGCAACAACTTCAAAAACTCCGGCGTCGACCTCATCCTCGGACGCGGATATTTCGTCGGCCCGAAGCTGATCCAGGTCGATCTGAAAGAGGGCGGCACGCGGCTGCTCCACGGGAAGAAAATCCTGATCGGCACGGGCACGCACGCGGCTCTTGAGAAGGTTCCCGGACTGGAGGAGGCAAAACCGCTCACGCACATCGAAGCACTCGAACTCGATACCGTGCCCGGCCATCTCATCGTGCTCGGCGGCGGTTATATCGGACTCGAATTCGCGCAGGCGATGCGCCGCTTCGGCAGCCGCGTCTCCGTGCTCGACAGAAACACCACGCTCCTGCACCGCGAGGACGCCGACATCTCCACCGGCATGGAGTCGCTGCTGCGCGACGAAGGCATCGATCTCCTTCTCGGAGCCACGGTCAAGCAGGTTGCCGGTATCTCCGGCCAGAACGTCGAAATCACCTACCAACAGGGTGGCGAGACTAAGACGCTACAAGGCACCCACCTGATGGTCACCATCGGGCGCACTCCAAACACCGCGGGCATCGGACTCGAACTCGCCGGAGTGGAGCTCAACGCACGCGGCTACATCAAGGTGAACGAGCGCCTCGAAACCACAGCCGAGGGCGTGTGGGCCAACGGGGAAGTCGCGGGAAGTCCGCAGTTCACACACATCGCCTTCGACGACTTCCGTATCCTGCGCGACAATTTCAGCGGAGGCCATCGCACCACCACCGGACGCCAGGTTCCCTTCTCTATGTTCACGGACCCGGAGTTCGCGCGCGTCGGCCTGAGCGAGACCGAAGCGAAGACGAAAGGCATCGCGTATCGTCTCTTCAAAATCCCCATGGCCGCGGTTCTGCGCACGCGCACGCTGTCCGAGATGCGCGGCTTCATGAAGGCACTCGTCGGCGAAGACGACCGCATCCTCGGCTTCACCATCTTCGGCGTCGACGGCGGAGAGATCATGTCCGCGGTGCAGATCGCCATGATCGGAAATCTTCCCTACACCGCGCTGCGCGACGCCATCCTCGCCCACCCCACGCTCATGGAAGGGCTCACCGTGCTGTTCTCCTCTGCACCCACTGCGGTCGACCCGAAATCCTCAAAGGAAACGCTCCGAAAATCGAGATGAAAGACAAACCCATGAAGGCATACATCGTAGAAGTTGCAAACGGCCCCTTTCGCGAAACAGAGATCCCCACTCCCGAGCCCACTCCCGGACACGTGCTGGTGAAGATCGCCGCCAGCGGCGTGAATCCTCTCGATACCAAGATCCGCGCCGGAGCTGCGGGGCACGCGAAGCAGCCGCTGCCCGCCGTGCTCGGACTGGACATGGCCGGCACCGTGGTCAAAGCCGGCGCTGGAGTCGATGGCTTCCATCCAAGCGATGAGGTCTACGGCATGGTGGGCGGAGTCGGCGGCCTGCAGGGCACGCTGGCCGAGTTCGTCATCGCCGATGCCGCGTTGCTCGCGCATAAACCGAAGGCTCTCACCATGCGGCAGGCTGCCGCGCTGCCGCTCGTCACCATCACCGCGTGGGAAGGCCTTGTCGATCGCGCGAAGGTCCACGCCGGGCAAACGGTGCTCGTTCATGCCGGAGCCGGAGGCGTTGGCTACGCAGCAGTACAGATCGCACTGGCCCACGGCGCGAAGGTCTACGCCACCGTGTCGGAAGATAAGCGCTCCATCGTCGAAGCGCTCGGCGCAATCGCCATAGACAGGCACACGCCAGTGGAAGAGTACGTCGCGCAGTACACCGGCGACAAAGGCTTCGACATCGTGTACGACACGCTTGGTGGCGGCGTGCTGGACGCATCGTTCAAAGCGGCCCGCTACTACACCGGCCACGTCGTCACCTGCCTCGGATGGGGCACGCATGCCCTCGCGCCACTCTCCTTCCGTGCCGCCAGCTACTCCGGCGTCTTCACGCTTCTGCCCATGCTTACCGGACGAGCCAGGGCGCATCACGGACATATCCTGCAACAGGCCGCGCAGCTTGCGGACAAGAATCAACTCAAACCGCTGCTGTCAGAACAGCACTTCGCGCCCGCTGAGATCGCACAGGCCTACGACGCCGTCGCCAAAGGCAGCAAAGGCAAGGTGGTCCTTGAACTATTCTCGAAACTTTAACCGCCGCAGCTTTCTCGCATCTGCGCTGATAAGTCTCGACGCCCTCCGCGACCGGAGCGGCTTTCACAACCTTTTTCACGCTGCATCTCAAGGGAGGAAACCCATGGCCGACACTCCGAATATTCCGCTCACCTCGCATCACTTCATCGAAGCCGACGGCGTTCGTGTCTTCTATCGCGAAGCCGGTCCCGCCGATGCGCCGGTCATCCTGCTGCTGCATGGATTCCCCACGTCGTCGTTCCAGTACCGCGAACTGATTCCCCGCCTCGCCGATCGCTATCACGTCATCGCGCCCGATCTGCCGGGCTTTGGCTTTACCGAGGTCCCTGCCGAACGCGGATACACCTACACCTTCGAAGCTCTCGCAAAGACCATCCTCGCTTTCACCCAGGCGCTCAAGCTGAACCGCTACGCGCTCTATGTCTTCGATTACGGAGCGCCCACCGGCTTCCGCCTGGCGTTGGCCGCGCCTGAGCGTGTCACCGCCATCGTCTCGCAGAACGGCAATGCCTACGAAGAGGGTCTCGGCGATGCGTGGCAGCCGATTCAGCGCTACTGGCGTGAGCCCACCCTTGAGCACCGCAACGCCATCCGCGGCGCCCTCACAGCCGAAGGCATACGCCGTGAACTCTCGATCGGCATCCCCGACCCCTCGCTGGTCAGGCCCGAGAGCTACACGCTCGATGCCGCGCTGCTGGCTCGCCCCGGCAACGTCGACATCCAGCTCGACCTCTTCCTCGACTACGCCAACAACGTGAAGCTCTATCCGAAGTTCCAGGAGTACTTCCGCACCGCCAAACCGCCACTGCTCGCCGTATGGGGCAAGTTCGATCCGTACTTCATCCCCGCTGGGGCCGAAGCATTCAAGCGCGATATCCCCAACGCCGAAGTGCAGTTTCTCCCCACCGGCCACTTCGCGCTCGAGACGCACCTGACGGAAGTCGTCAGCAGCATGCGCACCTTCCTGGCAGGCGTCGGGATCGCCTGAGCGTCGAAGGGCTTTAGGAGCAACGGGCAGCGTTGTACGTGGTGCCGCCTACTTCGGCAGCACCACGCCTGCCGACCACGGCGGCACGACGCCGTTCACGCGTGCGTATGCAATCAGCTGCCCCATGTGTTCATTGTCGTGGCACAGGATTCTCAGGTACATCCCGTCCACATCCACGGTTTCTCCGTAGATCTTCACCTTGCGCTGCAGGTCGCCGGGCTTCAGCTGCGCCCGCGCCGTCTTGATTGCATCGAGAGACCGCCGCAGATAGCCCACGACCTCGACCTTCGACACAATCTTCTTCTCCGCATCATTCGATTCAAGCTCCGGGGGCATCTTCGGCCCGGTCACACTCAGCAGGTAGTAGTTCGATTGGGCGATGTGCATGATCACTTCGCTCACCGAGCGCACACCTGGACCAGGCCGCCAGTTGTACTTCTCCGCAGGAATCGCATCCGCAATCGAGATCAGCAGACGGGAAGCATACCGCAGCTCGCCGTCATATCCCTGCCAGATCCCCTCGTTGGCAGCCATATCGGCAGGCGTCTGCGCATGCACCGCGCAGGCGCTGCATAGAAGAGCGATGAGAAGCAGTCTCCGGAACATGCACAAGACTCTAGCAGGAGTCCGCGTGAACCAGTGCCCCACACGCGAGCTGCCCATCGTGCAGTCACGTGGAATGAAATTTACGCGGGCCGCGCCCCGGCCAGCAGCACATCCACCATCCGCCGCGCCCGGCCCTGCCAATCCTCGCTGGGACCTGCGTAAGCCACACCGAAGAGCGCCAGCATCAGGTCCATCGGCGGCACATCGGCACGAATCTCTCCCGCTGCAACCGCGCGCGACGTCAACATATCCATCGCGCCGATCAGCACCTCTCCCGTAGCCGCGAAGACATCCGTCGTGCCGCACACCATCGTCTGCAGAGCCGGCATGTACAGGCGCTTGGCTGCCATATAGTCCACCAGCACCAGTAACCAGGCCCGCAGCGCCGCCACCGGCTCCAGCTTCGCGGAAAGCGCCTGCGCCGAGTCGGCCAGCTTCTCCACCTCCGTCCGGTAGAGCGCCTCGATCAGCGCATCCCGCGAGGGGAAATTTCGATAGAGTGTCCCCGGACCGACCTTCGCCAGCCGCGCCACCTCGTCCATGCTTGGCTCCGAGCCGGCGCGCGCAAAGGCATCCTTGGCCACGGCCAGAATCCGCTCGCGGTTGCGCTGCGCATCCGCCCGAGGCTTCCGCTCCGCCTCTGCCGCTTTGCCAGCAGGCTTCTCCGCCGAGTTCTTCCCTAGGGCCGTCTTCGCCGCGCTCGCGGCAGATTGCTTCGTCTGAGTTTTTTTCATCCCGATTCTTGCAACCGGAGCCACTCTCCGTTTATCTATATTTACCGGAGACACTCTCCGCTTCAGATTTTCCTTTTCCCGAACCTGCTGCTGTCGTCACACAGCGCACCTACCCGTCACACATCAACAAGGAGCAGATCCAAATGTCGACCGCCACTCAGCCCTTCGGCTACTCCTCCACCACCGAGGACGTCCTCCAGGGTATCTCCCTCAAGGGTAAGCGAATCCTGGTCACCGGCGTATCGGCCGGCCTCGGCGTCGAAACCGCCCGTGCTCTCGTCGCCCATGGCGCGCATGTCGTCGGGACCGCGCGCGACCTCGCTAAGGCCGACCGCGCCACCGCTGTTGTCCGCGATGCGGCGAAGACTTCCGGCGGCAGCTTCGAGGTCCTCGAGCTCGATCTCGCCAGCCTTGCCAGCGTCCGCGCCGCGGCCGACACGCTGATCGCGAAGGCGGAGCCGCTCGACATCATCATCGCCAATGCCGGTGTCATGGCCACGCCCTTCGGCCACACCGCCGACGGCTTCGAGACGCAGTTCGGCACCAATCACCTCGGCCACTTCGTCTTCGTCAACCGCATCGCTTCGCTGCTGCGCGACGGCGGGCGCCTCGTGAATCTCTCCTCCGCCGGCCATCGCTTCTCGAACGTCAGCATCGACGATCCCGGTTTCGAGCACACGCCGTATGACCCCTGGGCGGCCTATGGCCGCTCGAAGACCGCCAACATCCTCTTCGCCGTGGCCTTCGACAAGCGCCATCGCGCACGCGGCATCCGCGCGGCGGCTGTGCATCCCGGAGGCATCCAGACCGAGCTTGCCCGCCATATGGAGCCCGGCGCCATCGAAGCCTTTATCACGCAGATCAACGAGCAGCAGGCCGCGGCCGGATTGCCGCCCTTCCAGTGGAAGACCGTCCCGCAGGGCGCCGCAACCTCCGTCTGGGCCGCTGTCGTCGCTCCTGCCGAGGAAGTTGGCGGCAAGTATTGCGAGGACTGCCATGTTGCGCACACCGTTCCTGACAACGCCGAAATCACCGTCGCCAGGGAAGGCATACGCGCCTACGCGCTCGACGAAGCCAGCGCCGAAACACTATGGAAGAAGAGCGAAGAGCTGGTCGGCGAAACTTTTTAACATCACAACTAAAAATGCGGCCGGCGAGACCCACATTCTCTCGCCGGCCGCAACATGATTCCCGCGCTCGTCCTACTCGAGCGAGAACCAGTTAAAGTTCGAGATGGTGTTGTAGTAGCCGCCTGTATCCATCACCATCTGCAGCGTGTGTGTGCCGCCAGGCAACTGGATATTCGGCACCTCCAGCGTCTGCCATGTCTGCCAGCCCTCAGTCTCCGGCACCGTGATCGGCCCGCTGACGTCGTGCCCGTCCACGGCAAGATGGAAGACACCGCCGCCCACGTCTGTCGCCACCCGCACGCGCAGCGTGTAACGGCCCGCGCGCTCGATGTTCACGGTGTAGTTCAGCCAGTCGCCCGGATTCGTCGAGCCCACATCCGCGCCGCCGCCCGTATCCGAGCACGCCTCGATGTAGACCGTATCGCCCGGGCGGTAATTGTCACCGCCACTGTTACTTGTATTGCCGTTCCAGTAGGCAACGCCCTTGCCGCCTGCGTCGTAGTTCTCCATCTGGATGGTGCCCGGCACTGAAGCCGCCGTGCCGCCGTACGGCGTGGAGGCCGTCACCGGTTCCACTGCAAACCAGTTGAAATTGCCCATGCCGGCAGTCGGCCCATTGCCATCAAAGACGATCTTCATCATGTGCTTGCCCGCCGTAAGCGGAAAGACCGGGCTATACATCGTCTCCCATGTCTGCCAGCCGTTGGTGGCAGGCGTGTACTGGTTGCCCGTCACGTTCCGTCCGTCGAACTCCGCATGCCAGTAGCCGCCATCACCCAGCGAAGCCACCCGCGCCTGCAGAGTGTAGAGACCGCTTTGCTGCACATTCACCGTGTACTTCAGCCACTGCCCTTCATCGGTGTAGCCCACGTCGTAGCCGCCACCGGTGTCGCTCGTCACCTCGATGCCGACCGTCTCCGTCGGCCGATAACTCGCACCGCCCTGGTCTGTGGTCGCAAGGTTGAAGTACCCCACACCTTTGCCACCGTTGTCGAAGTTCTCCGCCTGGATCACACCCGGGATCGCCCACGCCGTGCCGCCATAGGGCGTCTCCTCGCCGCCCACCGTCAGCTGCACGGTCGAGCTGCGCTGTGTATTGCCCTGCACACCCGTCACCGTCACCGGATACGTCCCCGAGCTCGCGCCTGAAGAAGCATCGAGCCGCAGCGCATAGTGCTGCGCTGCACTGGAGGAAGAGAACAGCTGCGGTTCCAGATGTCCCCACACGCCCGAAGGCAGGCTGCCGAAATCGAGGCGCACGTTCCCTAAGCTGCGCCCGTAGTGATCGACATCGACGACAAATCCAGTGCCGTCGCCCGGAGCCACGGTCTGCGCATCCGGTCCAGCCGTCACACCGAACGTGGAGCCCGGATACCCCTGCCACGTGAACGTCGCCACGGCGCCCGCAGGCAGCGTGTACGTCACATACTGGCTGCGCCAGTTCAGCGTGAAGGTGCTCGGCTCCGACGCATCGTTCAGCACTACCACCGCCACCGACCCATCCGGATTCTTGAAGGCCACATCCTCCACGCTGCCCGTCCCGAATGTGTTCGAGGCGATGCGGTATGCGCCCGCCTGCACATACTTCGAGAGATGCCCGAGCACGTAGTACTCCACGTTGCGTGAGACCGTCGCGGGCGTCGTGCTGGTGTCAATCGTCACCACGCCACGGCAGTCCGTGCAGCCGTTCTGTACAGTCGGACCGCCGTTCTCGTCCAGATCCATATTCCACAGCGTCACACTCTTGCCCCAGTTGCGCAGCACGTTGATCACGTCGCTCTCGACCATGTTCGGCAGGTTGGTCGCAAAGTCCGGCGCATACGATCCGCCCGTGCACTCGGTGAACCACACCGGCGCGCCGTGGTCGAGATCGTGAATCGCATCCTGCGCATCGGACGTCGTACCTGCATAGCAGTGGAACGACACGCCGGTAAGCCATGGCCGCACCGAAGGATCGCGCAACAGCAGCTCCGGATAGAGCGGGTTATCCCAGTTGTGCTCGTAGCCAAGAATGCCCGGCGTCGCATCCGTAGCATCGCTGTGTTGGCCGGAGAAGTTCCAACCCTGATTCTTGAATCGCTGCGCCAGCAGAGCAGGCCCAAGATACTGTCCGATGAACGTGGCTTCGTCGTTCTCCGCCATGAACATCGTCGGGTAGCCCGTCGTCTCATACAGAGGCTCGTTCTGCACAGCGAGATAGTTGATCGGCACGCCGTCTTTCTCATAGGCCTGCACAAACTTCGTGAAGTACTTCGCCAGCGCGGGGAAATACTCCGGCTCGAGCGTGCCGCCACCCGTCGACTGGCTCGTCTTCATCCACGCGGGCGGCGACCACGGCAGCGCCAGCACCTTGATCGAGGGATTCACCGCAAGCGCAGCCCGGATCGTCGGAATGATGTAGGCCTCGTCATGCTGGATCGAGAACTGCGTCATCTGCGGATCGCTGTCGCCCGCCGAAAGATCGTCATAGGTGTAATTGCTCAGCGCCAGATCGGTCGCGCCCATCGGCTGCCGCAGGAAGCTCAGGTGAATGCCGCTGGTGCCGAAGAGATCCTGCATGAGTGACGCGCGCTGCGCCGCCGTCAGCTTGTTCCACACGAGATACGCCGCCGAATCGGTGAACGACGCGCCCACGCCATCGAGCGCCTGAAAGCGCACCGTGTCATCCACGTCGATTGCCATCTGCGTGCCGGTGCCGGGCTGAAAAGCCATTGAAGGCTGAGCTGCCAGCAGCGCCGACTGATCCGCATTGGTCTGCACCACACTCACCGTCTGCGCCTGCGCCACACCCGATGCACTCATCGCACCGCATACCGCAAGCACCGCGCCACACGCCATCCAAAAGAGAGACGCAGTTTTCCCGCGCCCTCGAGTACCCACACTAAGGGAGGATTGCATTGCATCGTCCTGTCAGAACCAGATTTTGTAACCGCCGCGAATACCTGTTTTCGCGAGCGACTGGATGGATAGCACCGCGATTTTAGAGCTGTCAAGAACAAACGTTTGTCTTCAAGAACCCACAGCAGCCGCAGAAGAGCTGGGCGGCCCATGCAAGCTCAATGTTGGCTTCGGTGGGGAAGCACAGCGCCGAGAGAGACATAACGACGCTCTGTCATTACGACCGCAGCAAGCTGCCCGAGCAAGGTGTAGGAATCCCGTTCTCGCGCTAAAAGGCCTGCGCCTGCAGCACCAGCACGCCGGTATAGGTAGCGGCGGGCAGCTGCGGCAACGTCGTCAGGTCAATCTCGAGGCTCAGCGCATCGGTGCGGCTGCCTCCAAGGCTGAGTACCGAGGTCTGGCTATAGAGCAGCAGCCCGCTGCCAACAGGCCCCAGCGGCGCCGTCTGCGTGAAAGGCGTAAAGCTGGTCGGAAGTCCCGATGGCACCTTCCCCAGGACCACCGAGGATGGAATCGACGAGACAGGCGACCCGCCCGTGAGCGCCTGCGTCGCGCTCGCGAAGTACGCCGAAAGCGTAATTGAGGACAGTAGCGATATCCCCGTCCACGTCGTCGTCACACTCACCACGCTTGAAGCCTGCGCCGGACTGCCCGGCGTCAATTGGAAGCTCACCGAAGCCGGCGTCGCCGACACCGTCAGCGTATCCCCAACCGTCACATTCGGCTTCGGGCGCGGTGTTTGCACGCGGATGACCTGCGCCGGCAATACGCCTTCCGGCGAGCCCGGCGCAAGGCAGCAGGCTGCAAACATCAGCCACACAAACCGGATCCACACCCGCCTCACAGGTGTCAGTCCCGTCTCCGGTTAGGGCTTTCGTCGGAGTCGCCGATCGGCACGCGGCCCGTCGCCGCGCGCACCACGATCCGCACTTCCGCCGCATGGCTCTCCGGCGCACTCATCACCACGCGCGGCGCCTCCACCACCTCATACACGCTGCCATCCAGGAACTGGTCTCCGAGCACCCGCAGCGAGTGCAGCACCGCCTTGTGCTCACGCAGGAGAAAGCAGCCCATCGAGTCGGCATAGATGATCCGCCCGTCGATCTCCACCGCCGCGCCGTCCACTCCCTCGCCCGCTTCGTCGCTCACGCATACCCGCAGCAGCATCGGGCCCACTTCCGTCTGCCGCGGAGGTCCAGGCATGCCGCGCTCGCCGAGCATCGTGTCCAGCTCCGCCGTGTAACCGACCTTGCCGTTCGCCATCACCAGCGTGCTCACGCCCACCGTCATGATCGGCAGCGGATGCATGCGCGCGTCGAACATCGTGGCCTGCTCAAAGGGCGATGCGACCATCTGCGGCACGTAGTAGGTCTGGTACTGCACACTTACCGTCGCCAGGTTCGAGAGCCAGCTACCACCCACGCTCAGTGTGTTTGAACCGGCCGAGGTATTGTCCGTCAGCGAGAGATCCAGCCGCGGGCTCAGCTGCCGGGTCAGCGTCGTCATCAGCGAGCGCGTCGCGTTGCCGCTCTCCGGACGGCTCTCAAACCAGCTCGTCTCCAGATCGGTGTGCGGCCCGATGGGACGGTCCGCCATCACCATCGCCCCCACATCGCGCTGCCCCTCGAACGACGACTCAAAGACCGTCGCCGAAAGACTCGTAGCTGCGAGATGGAGAGTCATCGCGCCCTGGTTCACGCTGCTCCTCACGCCATCCGGCACGTTGACTAGCGGCGTCAGGTAGTTCCGCCGCATCACCGTAAAGCCGATGCTTTCCCGGGGATGAAACGTCAGCTCCAAGTTCTCGCGAACCGGCTCGGAGACCAGCGGCTGCGAGGCATCCACACGGCGAAAACGGCTTCCCGTCTCGATATACGCGGCCTTCACGTCGAACCTCTCGCTGCGCAGCTTCACACTTGCCGCCGCGTATGGTTGGCCCGCACCCGCGCCCAAAGAAATCGCTACACGCGACGAAGGCGACGCCTTAAAATCCAGCCCTTCGATCAGTGTCAGCTGATCCGACAGCAGCACCGAGCTCAACGAGCTTAGCCGCGGCGAGAACGCCTTCCGCCAGAAGAGAATCCCCGCCGGCTCCTCCGCCTGCGCGCCTTCGAAGAACGGCGAATCGAAGGTCTTCGAGGTCGCGCCGGCAAAGACAAACACGTCCTCCGACGGACGACGTCGCGCGAGGCTGGCTCCCACGCCATTCAGATAAAAGCCGTCCTCGAAGATGTCCGTCACCAGGTGAAACGGAATCGTCTCGGTGCCCAGGGTATAGGTCGTCAGGCCCACCGTCTTTCGCCCCTGCAAGCCACCCACGACGTGGCCCGCTGCGAGGCCCGCGCCCGCAGAAACGTCGAAGGTGGGTGCATGCATCCATATCGTTCCGCCCTGCGAGTCGTAGAGCGAGGAGCTCCCCGCCTTCAGCTCGAAGGCCTGTGCTCCGGCCTCTCGCGTGGTTGCCAACAGCGCCATCAGAAGGATCGTCGCCAGCGCCGCATCCCGAACGACGATGCAGGCCGGAGACATTCTCATGGCGCAGCCGCGGCCACCCCGCTCTTTACCCGGAAGCCGTCGAACTGGAAGGCGATTTCGCCCGGGGCCTCAGCCGCCTTCCATGCGATCTCCACCTGCCGCTCCGCGCCCGGCAGGAAGGGAAATCCGGCGGCGTCGGCCTCATCGTGCCCGTCATGGCCGCCCGTCACCTTCACCTGCCGTACCCGCGCCAGGCGTCCGCTCTCATTCTCGAGCGTGCAGATGACCTTGTGCGCCTGCGCATCGAAGCGCGCCGCGCTCACCTTCACATCGCCCTCCGTCAGCCTGTCCTTCTGGTAGAGATAGATCGTGTGCGGCAGCATGATCCGCAGGTCCATCGCCTGCCCATGGTGCAGCGGCGAAAAGGTCGCGTAAACCGTCAGCCACGCAGGCAGATGATCGGCTGCGACCGAATAGAAGACGTAATACTTGTCGTGCGGCATCACCCGCGCGCTGGTCGAAGAGAGACGCAGATGAATCGCCTCGTCGAGGGGCCGGAAGATCCCGTTGCCATCCGGCCCGATGGTGAAGCTCTTCGCCTCGAGCACCACCGCCACCGGCACGTCGGCCGTGTTCGTCAGCGTGATCCGGCCCTCGCCCTTGCCCTGATACTCCACAATGACCGGCTCGACCGTCTGCGCATACAGCCGTCCACACAGCAGCAGGAGCATTGCGACGATGGCTGTGCGCATGCGTGTTCTCCTTCCACCGCTCAGAGCGCCTGCGCGGCCAGCGTCAGCGTGCCGGTATAGGTGCCGGCGGGCAGCTGCGTCTGCGAGCCCAGGTTGACCTCAAGCGTCAGCGTATCGACGCGCAGCGCCGAGTAATTCAGCACCGTGATCGGCTGCGTGAAGAGCGTCAGCTCCGCGCCCGCCGGACCCAGCGCGCCGGTGCCCGTAAAGGCGGTGTAGGTCACCGGCGTGCCCGTCAGCACCTGCCCCAGCACCTCGGATGGAGGAATCTTCGTCGTGCCGCTGATCAGAGCCTGCGTGCTGCTGGTGAAGTAGGCATCCAGCACCACATTCGCGCGTGACGAGGAGAGCACCCACGTCGTGGTGATAACCACCGGCACGGCGCCCAGCGCCACGCCGCCCGGCAGCAAGACAAACGAGACACTCGACGGCGTCGCCGCCACTGTGAGCGATTCGCCCATGGTGGCCGAGAGCGTCACCGAGGAGGTCGAGGAGTTCAGCTGCCCGTATAACGGCAGTCCGCAGAGCCACGGCAGCAGCAACGCGAGCAGGCATATCTGGAGCGGACATATCTGGAGCAGGCGTTTCTGGCATAGGTGTGTCCGATGTCGTCTCACCGAACCGGCTCCGCTCCCACCACTCGCGCTGTGCTTCGTATCCATACCGTCTCCCCCTGTATCCGCGCCCGGACTCTCTTCGGATAAGGTCGGCAGCAACTGCCTGCACAATGAATCTCAGCACAAAACAATCGGAAGAAAGAGGCAGGAAAGGTCTCGAAGGAGGCAACTGATTCAATATGAAACAGTGGCGTGCTGCCGTTCCCGAAACAGCTCAGAGCGTACGGAGCGAAGACAAACGGTGAGAGTGCGCGCATAGAATGCGACGCGGACGGATACAGGCCAATCATCGGTCGCTTAGCGCAGCCAGTTCCCTGCGTGATACAAGTTTCGAGAGCCTCACCCCCGGGAGATCTCGCGAACGTGCTCGAAAAAACGATCGGAAGACTGCTGTCCCTCGCCGCATTCGGCGCATGCCTCGCTTTTACCGTCCCAAACGTATCGGCACAACAGCCCGCAGCGGGCGGTGCACCCGCCGATCCCGGCCCTTTCGCCACCGACCTCTCCCCCGCACTCAAGCCCAAAGCCATTGAAGCCGCCATGCGCAGGGTCGGCGACTGGCAGGCGCGCCGCATCGCCGACACTCCCAGTCAGGACTGGACCTACGCCACGCTCTACCTCGGACTGCTCACCGCCTCGCAGACGCTCCACGACCCGGCCTATCGCGATCTCGTCCTCGGCGTGGCCACGCACTATCACTGGACCCTCGGCCCACGCCAGCAGCATGCCGACGATCAGGCCATCGGGCAGTCGTATCTCGCGCTTTACCGCGAGCAGCCCGATCCCGCACGTCTTGCGCCCATGCGCGCGCAGTTCGATCAGGTAATGCAAATCCCCGACGACCCCGCGAAGCCCGTCTGGTGGTGGTGCGATGCGCTCTTCATGGCGCCGCCTGTGTGGGCCGGGCTCGCCGAAAGCACCCACGACGCGAAGTATCGCGACTATATGCATCATGAGTGGCAGCGGACATCGGATCTCCTCTGGGACCCGCAGGAACACCTCTTCTCGCGCGACGCCACCTATCTCGACAAGCATGAGAAGAACGGCCGCAAGCTTTTCTGGTCGCGCGGCAATGGCTGGGTGATGGGCGGCCTCGCGCAGATGCTCGAGCACCTGCCCGCCGATGATCCGCACCGCGCCTTCTACATCGAGAAGTTTCGCGAGATGGCCGACGCCGTCGCGAAGCTCCAGGGCCCGGACGGTCTCTGGCGTCCCGGCCTGCTCGACGCGGCCGACTACCCGGAGCCCGAGACCTCAGGCTCGGCCTTCTTCGTCTATGCCATCACCTGGGGCATCGATCACGGCATCCTCGACCGCAAACGCTTCAAGCCAGTCGTGGAGCACGGCTGGACCGGCCTTGTGCGGCACGTCTATCAGGATGGCCGCCTCGGCGACGTGCAGCCGATCGGAGCCGCACCCGGAGCCTACACACCCGGCGCAAGCTACGTGTACGGTGTGGGAGCCTTCCTGCTCGCAGGCGCGGAACTCGACCGGATGTCGCGCACGCGGTAGAGGTCACCACCTTCTGAACGCCCGTTCTTATAAGACGGTTGTCATTCCGACCGAAGCGAGACAGTTGTTCTGTCTTGCGGTCGCTTTGGTCGGAATGACAAGTTCGAAGCGAAGGCGCAGCCGCAAAGGGCGACGCTCTTAGTAGTAGAGGTATTTCCGCCACTTCTGGTCGGAGTGGCCGATCATGCGCATGATGTGCCGGCTGGTGTGCAGCGAGAACGGGCGCGGCTCACGCATCAGCTTCATATCCCTTAACTCGTGCAGCAATTGATTGCCCTTGCGGCGGTTGCAGCTGTGGCAGCAGGCGACCAGGTTCTCCCATGTCGAGGTGCCTCCGCGCGAACGCGGCAGCACGTGGTCGAGCGTCAACTCGGACGAGTGCAGCACGATGCCGCAGTACTGGCAGGTATTGCGGTCGCGCAGCAGGATGTTTTTGCGCGAGAGAGCCCGTGTCTGGTGCGGGATGCGGCGGTATTCGAGCAGCCGGATCACCGAAGGCATGGGCATCCGCGTCCGCGCCGCGTGCAGCGTCGCGCCCTGCTCCTCTTCGGTGCGGGCCACGCCCTTCAGCACCAGCACCAGCGCGCGGCGCGCCCCGCAGATGTTGATCGGCTCGTAGGAGGCATTCAGCACCAGCACCGGCGTCTGCATGGCGGAGTTGAAACGCGTCCGCACTTCAACGGACTCAACCGCCACGCGGCTCTCGGCATGCGAAAGCGTGTGGCACTTGGCGAGTGATTTCTGCTTGCGAGCGTGGATCATAGCCTTTCCCAGCGACATCCTTTCCCCTCCGTCGTTCCCTCGAGCGCACCCGGCACATCGACCCTCCGGATCAAAAGTCCTTCCTCGTGCGGCTAATGGACCGTACCCCGCCACACCACCGCGTCCTGCCTCATCTCGTCCGCCGTCGGTTCGCGAAACTCTTCCTGCGCCGCCTCTTCCTGCGGCATTTCGAACCGTGCCGTGGCCTCGGCCTTCTGCGCGCGGGCCGCCGTCGCCACCCACACGGTCGCCGCGCCGGCACGCTTCAGCGCGAAGGCGCAAGCGCGGACCGTCGCACCTGTGGTGAAAATGTCATCGACCAGCAGAACATCCCTGCCCGCGATCGCTTCCGGCTCGGCGACAAAAAAAGCGCCGCGCAACACGCGCCGGCGCTCGGACAGGCTCAGGCCTGCCAGGCTCTGGGTCGCTCGCACTCTTCGCAGCGCTCTCGCGTTGAGCGCTCCTTTCCATTCGGGACGAAGGCCCCGCATCGCACGCACCACACCGCGCGCCAGCAGTTCCGCCTGGTTGAATCCGCGCTCACGGCGACGCGCCCGGTGCAGAGGCACCGGCACGACCGACATCTGGGCAGGAAGATCGCTCTCCGCAGAAAGGCGCGCGGCCAGCAGCGCGGAGATCTGTCCGGCCACCGGTTCCAGGCCGTCGTATTTCAGCAGGTGCAGCAGCGGGCGCATTGCGCCGTCATACGGGCCGCACGCAACCGCGCGGGTAAAGTGCGGAGGCGCAAGCTCGCACATCCGGCAATCCTCACCAGGAGTCTCGGACGCAACAAGGCGCTCACCACACCGGCGGCACACAGGATTTTTTTCGAGAGAGATGTCGCTCCAGCAGGCGGAGCAGACAGGCGCGGAAGAGGATTCCGCGAAAGGAAGACCGCAAACCCGGCAGTCAACGGGGAAACACGCGGAAAGGCATTGTCTCAGGAGCGAAGGACCAGCGGATGCACCAGGCGGTGAACTTCGAAGCACGCGAACCACTGCGCGCCAGGCACTCGTCTGGCTTTCGGGAAGCTCGATCGTCAGCCGGTCTCGTTGACTGCTGAAAGCGCACCTCGCTCGGCGGCGTGCTGGAAGCCGCCGTTGCGTGTGAGTATACGCCTGTTGGGTTGCTCGGGGAGAAAAAAGCGCCAGAAGACCCGACGGTGGCCCATTCAAGCCCGGTGTTGCCTTGAGTGGGGGGACAAGGGGATTTGGGCAGCCAGTCACAAGTACGGCCAGCAGTCAGTGAGAAAGCTGGCCGCTTCATCCCTGGCCGTTTTCTGTCTGGCCGCTAACCCCGCTTCCCCCGCAGCGTCGCAAACACGCCCATCACCACCAGCGCGCTGCCCGCCATCTCCACTGCCGACAGCCGCTCGCCCGCAAGCGCCGCGCCCAGTCCCAGCGCCACCACCGGATTTACATACGCGTAGCTGGCCACGCGGCCCATCGGCTCATGCCCCAGCAGCCACACGTAGGCCGTAAAGGCCACGATCGATGCCGCGCCGATGAGATATGCCATCGCGACCACCGCCCGCAGGCTCACACCATGCGGCAGATGTCCCCACTCGCCGGTTGCCGCCGAGAGCGCGAAGAGCATCGCCCCGCCGATCGCCATCTGCCAGCCCGCATTCACCACCCGGGATGCAGGCAGACGCAGCCTGCGCGAAAGCAGCGTGCCGGCCGACCAGCACAGGCATCCGAGCAGCGCGACCAGCACTCCTGCGAACGAGCCCAGAGAGCGGCCCCGCACCGAATCCCACGTCAGCGCGACCACGCCGGCAAAACCCAGCGCGATGCCCACCATCGGCCACGCCGCCAGCCGCTGGGTACGCAATATGAAGACTTCACCTGCAAAGATCCACACCGGGATCGTCGCCGCGATCACCGACGCAATACCCGAGGCGATCCGCTGCTCGGCCCAGAAAAGGCAGGCGTAGTCACCAACGAACAGCACCAGCCCCAGCAGCGCCACATTGCGCCACTCGCGCCCGCTCAGGGAAAACGGACCACTTGCTCTCTCTTTGCGCGAAGTCAGCAGCGCGAAGACGAGCAGCAGCGTGCCCGCCGAGAAAAATCGAAAGGCAGCCGCGAAGAACGGCGGCAGCACCGCCACGACCTCGCGAATTCCGAGGAAGGAACCGCCCCACAGAAAGTAAATTGCCGCATAGGCCAGCAGCCTGCGCACCCGCATGAAGCGAGCATACGGCAGGCTTGGATAAACGCAGACACGGATCGTACGTTCCCACGTCTCAGAATCGAGACGTAGGGCACCCGGCGGTGATGCACAGAACCGCAGGTTCCTCCACTCCGCTTCGCTTCGGTCGGAATGACAGATCCTATCGAGGGAACAACATTCTCTTATCCCACGACATTGTCATTCCGACCGCAGCAGCTAGAGCACCTTCATCAGCAGGCAGGTCACATCATCATGCTGCGGAGCTCCGCCGACGAAGCGGTCGACGTCCACCATGATCGTCTCGAGCAGCGTTCGCGCGGGCAATCTTGCACCCGAGTGCAGCATCACCTGCAGGCGCATCTCGCCATACTCCTGCTGGCGCAGGTCCTCGGCCTCTGTCAGGCCATCGGTAAAGATCGCCAGCAAGTCGCCCGATGCGAGCAACACTTCGCCCGAAGCGTAGGGCACACCATCCATAATGCCCAGCGGCATACCCCCGACATCCAGCCGCTCGATCTGCCCGGAAGCACGCCGCAGGATGGGGTTGTTGTGTCCCGCGTTCACATACGTCAGCCGCCGCGTTGCCGGGTCATACTCCGCAATGAAAGCCGTCGTGAATCGACGCCCGTTCTGACTGTTGCTGCAGGCATAACGATTCATCCGCTCCACCAGCATGGTCAGCGGTCCATGTGTCGCGCTCAGCGTCTTGAGGCTCGCCTGGAAGGTCGCCATCAGCATGGCCGCGGGCACACTCTTGCCGGCCACATCGGCCACGGCGAGCAGATACGTCTCGCCCGCAGACCGTTCCGCCTCGGACGGGCGCAGCCGCGCGAAGACATCGTAGTAATCGCCCGCCACCGTATTCGCAGGGCGCGTGAGAAATGCGATCTCCGCGCCCGGGACCGCCGGCGGCTGCGCAGGCAGCAGCCACTCCTGGATCTCCTTCGCGATCTGCAGATCGCGCTTCATCACCACGCGGTCGCCCACCTCCAGCACCAGCAGTGCGAACATCAGCAGGCCGCCGTAGAAGTGGAGATCCAGCGCAAAGACCTTCACCTCGCCATGCGGCGTCTCATGCGACCACTCGCCGCCGGGCAGGAAGATGAGCACCAGCGCCGCCAGCAGCAGCACACGCCGCGCCGGGGTCAGCTTTTCCACGATCGCCCAGAAGTACTGCCGCAGCACCAGGCTCCAGCCCCTGCGCTGCGAAGGGTCCTCCCCACGCGCCGCGTTCACATCCTTCGAATACAGCCGGTAGCTCGAGGTCGCATCGCGGCGGAACTGCATCCACAGCTCGCTCAGCGCCATGCCCTCAGTCACCCGCTGCCAGAAGCGGTCGATCTTCGACTGCCGGGGCGGCGGCGCCATCGGTATTTGCGGCGGATAACCCATGCAACACAGGGTATAGGGAATAGGGTGTGGGGTGTAGTGCTTCCGTCATCGCCGGGTGCTCTACCCATGACAAACCGCTGGTCATGGATGGGGCTCACATGCACTCACACGGAAGAGCGGAGGATATGAGCACCCCGCGCAAACCGGCGGTCACTTTGCGTGGGGTACAGGATGAGGCATAGCAGGATAGGATGTAGCTTTGTAGTTTTCAGGAACATCCGTTCCCCTGCGACCGCGACCATCGGGAGCGAACTGCCGAAGGCGGTTCGCCCTGCGCGTAGCAGCCTGGACGGCTAGTCCGGAGGTTCTTTCCGCGTGTCTGCTCAGCCCGAGTTCCAACCCTTCGTTCCCGCCGCGGAGTCGCGACGTGAGTTCACCGTCCGCGCCGTCCTGTTCGGCGCCATCTTCGGCATCATCTTCGGAGCCGTCACCGTCTACGTCGGCCTGCGCGCCGGGCTCACGGTCGCCGCGTCCATCCCTATCTCGGTGCTGTCGATCTCCGTTCTCCGCGCGCTCGGCAAGGCGTCCATTCTTGAGAACAATATCGTCCAGACCACCGGCAATGCGGGCCAGTCGATCGCCGCGGGCGTCATCTTCACGTTGCCCGCGCTCATCTTCCTCGGCTTCGATCTCGAGTACACGCGCATCTTCATCCTGGCGCTGCTCGGCGGATGGCTCGGCGTCCTCTTTATGATCCCGCTGCGCCGCCAGCTCATCGTGGAAGAGCACGGCAACCTCACTTATCCCGAAGGCACCGCCTGCGCTGACGTGCTCATCGCCGGCGAAAAGGGCGGATCGTTTGCCAGCAGAGTGTTCTTCGGCCTCGGACTAGGCGCGGTCTACACGCTCTTCCAGAACGAGAACCTGCTGGGCGCATGGCCCGGCACGCCGAACTACGAACCCAAGTGGCTCCCCGGTTCGGCCATCCGCGCCGATGCCACGCCCGAGTATCTCGGCGTGGGCTACATCATCGGACCGCGCGTGGCGGGCGTGCTCATCGCAGGCGGCGTCTTCAGCTGGCTCGTGGTCATGCCCATGATCCACTTCTTCGGCGTGCATGTACCCGGCCCGGTCTACCCCGGCACCGTACCCATCTCGCAGATGTCGCCCTCTGACCTTTGGAGCACCTATGTGCGCCCCATGGGCGCAGGCGCTGTCGCCGCTTCCGGCCTCATCACGCTGCTCAAGACCATGCCTACGATCATCGGCGCGCTTACCGCAGGCGCGAAGACCATCGGCAAGAATGTTTCGGCATCGACGGCGAAGCGCACCGAGCACGATCTGCCCATGAGCGTCGTCATCGGCGGAAGCCTGCTGCTGGTGCTGCTGATGTTCCTCTTCCTCACACTGAAGCCCGTGCCCGGCGCGCAGGTGAGCTGGTTCGCGAACCTCGCCGCAGCGCTGCTCGTCGTACTCTTCGGATTTCTCTTCGTCACCGTCTCCTCGCGCATTGTCGGCCTCATCGGCAGCTCGGCGAACCCCATCTCCGGCATGACCATCGCCACGCTGATGGCTACCGCCGCCATCTTCCTCGTCAAAGGATGGACCGCCCCGGCCTTCGGCGCGCTCGCCATCACCATCGGCGGCGTGGTCTGCATCGCGGCGGCCAACGCAGGCGACACCTCGCAGGATCTCAAGACCGGCTTTCTTGTCGGCGCAACGCCGTGGAAGCAGCAGCTCGCCGTCATGATCGGCGTCGGCGTCTCGGTCTTCGCCATCGGACTCACGCTCAACGCCATGAACAAGGGTCTGGAAACCTTCAAGCCGATGAAGGCTCCCATCGCGCTCAGCCTCTCCGCGCTACCCTCCGGCGTGCAGGTGCAGCAGCAGCACTTTTCGCGTCCGCGCATCGAGCTGACGGAGCCAAACGCAGCCGGACAGGCCCAGTCCGGCCACTTCGTCGACAGCTCGCAGTACGTGCTGCTCAACGCGCTCGGCTCGCCCACCCTTGCCGACGGCAAATATCTCTACAACCCCGCAACCGGCAACATCGAGATCCAGTGGTCGCAGGGCATCGGGAGCGAAAAGGCCGCCGCGCCGCAGGGCCGCCTGATGGCTACCGTCATCAACGGCATCCTCTCGCGCAAGCTTCCCTGGGGACTCGTCCTACTCGGCGTCTTCTTGGTGATTGCGATTGAGCTGCTCGGCATTCGCTCGCTCTCCTTCGCCGTGGGCGCGTATCTCTCCATCGGAACTACGCTCGCCATCTTCGTCGGCGGCGTCGTGCGCTGGATGGTCGACCGCGCCGTGGCCCGCGCCGGCGGCGATGCCTCGGAAACCGAGAGCGAAGTCTCGCCCGGCTCGCTCTATGCCAGCGGACTCATCGCCGCCGGCGGCATCGTGGGCTTACTCGGCGTCAGCCGTAAGCTTTACGAAGACAAATTCCACACTATTCTTCATCTCTGGTTTGCCCCCGGCTCCGGCCCGTATGAGTTGCTCAACCACCAGCCTCTATCCGTGGTGATGTTCGCGCTGCTGGCCTTCTCACTGTATTACTTCGCGCGCAAGCCCCTGAAGTAGACATGCTTCACATGTGCAGCAAAAGCCCCGGCGTCCGGCCGGGGCTTTTGCTTGCGGAAAGCTGCGGCGGCATTAAAACGCACGGGCATGTTTCGTGCCGCAGAAGCCCTTCCGCCAGCCTTTCTGCGGGGCGGGCTCCGAAAATCCTGATTCAGATCAATGGAAACGCTATGGCCAGCACAAAAATGCAGCCGTTCAAGCCACGTTTGCGACACCGAAAGACATCCTACTTTACACTCATACAGCAGCATCGCCCGATTTAGGAGGGTTTATGTCACGTTGGAAATTGCTTGCATTCACGGCTCTCAGTGCCGCGCTGGTCAGCAGCGCGCACCAGGTATCGGCGGCGCAGGTCGTCGTCAATATCGGAGCGGCGCCGGTCTGCCCGTACGGATACTTCGATTACGCCCCGTATAACTGCGCCCCTTACGGCTACTACGGCCCGGACTGGTTCGTTGGCGGCGTCTTTATCGGTGCCGGACCCTGGTTCCATGGACCGCGTGGTTTCTACGGCCACGTCGATAACCGCTTTGACCCGCATTACGGCTACCATGGCCCCATGCCGGGTCGCGGCGAGCCGGCCTTCGGCGGCTTCCACGGCAACGAAGCGCGCGATGGACGCGGCCACATCGGCAACGCTGGCCACGATGGCGGCGGCGAACACAACCCCGGCTTCGCCGGCGGCGGCCATCCCGGTGGCGGCGGCGGTCACCGCTAAACAAGGCCCTGCAAAACGCTCCATACCCGCTCCTGCTGAGAGAATCGGCAGGGGCGGGACCGCACGATTCCCTTTCCTGCACGTCGCGTGCCTTCGGCTTCCCCGGCATCCTCAACGCCTCCCTTGGAGCCTCCGCAATCCTGCCAGTTGTGCCCTCTTTCTCTTGTCGATTTAGAACTCGCACAGTTACAGATACAAAAGAGGTGACGAAAGGACATGCGACCTGCGTGCTCCGCTCGCATGCATGATTTCGTTGCAGTGCGGAATTTTTCCGTGCTACTGTGACCGGCACGTCTTGCTCCGGCCCGCGGTCACCGCTCTGCGTACCGCTCCCGCCTTCTCTTCGCTGGCCGACTGTTGCTGCTGTTCCATCCCCGCACCAGAGGACCCGAAATGAGCCCAGCTCCGTTCAGAATCGCGATGCCCGCCGCGCTTCGTTGTTCGCTTGCGCGAAGCCTTTCCCTGTGTACCGCGTCGCTGCTTGCCTGCGCCGCCGCTCACGCGCAGTATGTCTCCACGCATCACGTCCGCGACGCCGTTCGCAGCGGAGGCGCGGAATACGTGAGCCATCTCTCTTCCACGCAGACGCTCGCGCTCGACATCGTGCTTCCGCTCAGCGATGAGGCGGGCCTCCAGAGCTTCCTCGAAGATCTCTACAATCCCTCCACTGCGAGCTATCATCACTACCTCACGCCTGCTGAATTCACCGCCCGCTTCGGCCCATCACAGGCCGACTACAACGCGGTGGTCAAGTTCGCGGAAGCCAACAAACTCACCGTCACCGGCGGCTCCCTCGGCAGCCTGGACGTGCAGGTCAAAGGCACCGTTTCGGCGATCGAATCGGCCTTCCACATAACGCTAAACACGTACAGGGATTCCGCCGCGGGCCGCACTTTCTACGCCGCTGACCGCGAGCCCACCACCACGCTGAGCTTCTCGCTCTGGCACGTCTCCGGTCTCGATAACTACTCGGTGCCGCACCCGCTCTACGCCAGCCGCACGCAGACCGCGGCGAAGCTCGGCGTCGACGCGAAGACGCTCGTCACCCACGCCACCACCGGCTCCGGCCCGTCGGCGTCCTTCCTCGGCAGCGACATGCGCGCAGCCTACTACGGCGGCACCGCGCTCACCGGCGCCGGACAGAACCTCGGACTCTTCGAATACGAAGGCACCGATCTCGCCGACCTGACCACCTACTACAAGAACGTCGGACAGACCAACTCCGTGCCCATCACACTGCTCTCCGTCGACGGCACCTCGACCTCCTGCGTCTACAGCCGCGCCGGCGGCGATTGTGATGACACCGAACAGACACTCGATATGACGCAGGCCCTCGGCATGGCTCCCGGCCTCGCCTCGCTGGTCATGTACATCGGCTCCACGGATACCGCGATCCTCGGCGCGATGACCACGCACAGCCCGCTGCCCACCACCATCGGCTGCTCCTGGGGATGGACGCCCGCCGACCCCACGACGCTGAATCCCTATTTTGAAAAGATGGCCGCGCAGGGCCAGAGCTTCTTCGCCGCCTCCGGTGACGATTCCACTTGGTCCACCCGCAACGAGGCGTGGCCCGCGGATGCGGCCTACGTGATCTCCGTCGGCGGCACCGACCTCACCACCACCAAGGCCGCGGGCCCGTGGGCCTCGGAGACGGCGTGGGCGGACTCGGGCGGCGGCATCTCTCCCGACAAGATCGCCATCCCCGCGTGGCAGAAGCTTTCCGGAGTCATCACCTCGACGAACAAGGGTTCGACCACCTACCGCAACGGGCCTGACGTCTCCGCCAACGCGAACTTCACCTTCTACACCTGCGCCGACCAGACCACCTGCCTCGCCAACGAGTACGGAGGCACCAGCTTCGCCGCGCCCATGTGGGCCGGCTTCATCGCCCTCTCCAACCAGCAGGCGGCGGCGAACGGTCAGTCCTACGCGGGCTTCTTCAACGCCACCATCTACGCCGACAACCTAACCTCCACCTACGCCACCGACTTCCACGACATCACCAGCGGCAAGTCGGGCAGCTACTCCGCCGTGACCGGCTATGACCTCGTCACCGGCTGGGGAAGCCCGAAGGCCGCGCTCATCAACACACTCGCCCCGTGATCCCCGAAAGATTCCCTCCCCCAACCGCAACGCAAAAGGCCTGCTCCATAAGAGCAGGCCTTTTGCCATCGATACAGTTACAAATCTTTTTTCTGCAAAAACTGCCTCCGGAACCCGACGGCCCCAGAGCTTTATGCCCTACACCCTATCCCCTGCCGTCAAGGCAATCTGCTCCGGCCGCGGAGGCTTCGTCGCCAGGCTCACCGCAAAGAGGCAGAAGACCGCCGCGATCAGCGCCGGAAAGATCGCATCGCGCTCGGCGATGACAGCGGGCAAATGCGAATGCACAAAAGCCGTATCCCAGAAGACCGTCACGATGGTGCCCGCCGCGATCGCGCTCACCGCGCCCGCTGCATTCGCGCGCTTCCAGTAGAAGGCTGCGAGGATCACCGGCGTGAGTGCAGCTGAGTACACCGTATATGCGTAGAGAGCCTTCGCCAGCACCGATTCCGTGCCCATCGCCTGCCACAGCGCCCACGCTCCCAGCAGCACCACCATCAGGCGCGAAACGATGAGGATCGTTTTGTTCGAAGCACCCGGCGCGATATAACGGGCGAAGACATCCTCGATAAGGTTTGTCGCCGGCGAGAACAGGTAATTGTTGGCCGTCGAAATCACCTTCGCGAAGATTGCGCCCATCAGGATCGCACCCAGCACGCCCGGCATGCCGTGCAGCGCGCTGTAGGCGAGAATCTCGCGCGGATGATTCGCCACCTCGCCGCCCTTGAAGAGCGCCGAGCCCACCACCGCCAGCGCCACGATGACTGTCTCGAGAATCACCGTACCCACGATCCAGCCCACCACAGCCACGCGCGCGTCCTTCTCGCTCTTCGCCGAGAAGAACTTCTGGTACATCGACTGGTTGCCGAGCATCAGCAGGCACGTGGGCAGAAAGAGCTCAAGCGCTTTCATCAAGGTAAGGTCGCCCAGCAACTGGAAGTGCGTCGCAGGCAGCGCGTGATGCACCGCATCCCATCCGCCCGCGCCATGCACCAGCACCGGGAAGGCCACCAGCATGGACACCGTTGCCAGCAGGCCGATCACCACGTCCATATACGC
This sequence comes from Silvibacterium sp., assembly GCF_047605705.1. Taxonomy (NCBI): domain Bacteria; kingdom Pseudomonadati; phylum Acidobacteriota; class Terriglobia; order Terriglobales; family Acidobacteriaceae; genus Silvibacterium; species Silvibacterium sp. The sequence continues at coordinate 61,354 of NZ_JASGFD010000016.1, forward strand.
CACCGACGACATGCCCGCGATCGCCGTCAGCAATGTCACAAACACCGCCAGTAGAATCTTGCCCTGCGTCGCCGAGATCACCGTCGGGAAGATGAGGTGCAGGATGTCGCCGCCGCCGATGAACTGGTAGCTGGTGATGGCCGTGTACGCGAACAGCACCGCGATCACACCCAGCACGCGCGCCAGCTGGCTGTAGCGCGCCTCCAGCAGATCGGGAATAGTGAACTGCGCGAAGCGCCGCGCGCGAGGTGCGATGAAGTAAATCAGCAGCAGGCCGGCCCATCCGCCGCCTCCCTGCCACAGCGCCACAAAGCCGTGCCGATAGGCATTTTCCGCCCCGGCGAGCAGCGAGCCTGAGCCGATCCACGACGACAGCAGCGTGAAGACCAGCACAAATGCAGGCAGAGACCGCCCCGCGACCAGGAAATCCGCCTTCGTCTTGACCGTGCGCGCGCGCAGCAGCGAAACAACCAGCAGCGTGACAACGATCACGCCCAGAACAGCAGCATACAAAGGGGACATCGGACTCCAGACACGACTGCAAGATTGAATGGGAGATGAAAGAAGAGTCTACATCCCGGACACATCCTCGCAGAAGCGCAGAATATGCAACGGCCCCTCAAGCTGTCGCCCCTGAGAGTGGGAACGTCATTCCCTCATAAGAAGATGCGTCATTCCGACCGAAGCGAGCAGCGCGAGCGCAGTGGAGGAACCTGCGGTTCTTTCGAAAAGCGAGAATACCGGGTACCCCACGTTTCGACTCTGAGACGTGGGAAGCGAAAGAAATCCCTATCCCCTGCACTCTGCTTCCAACCGCGACACCACATCCCGCGCAGCACCCCCCGCCACCCACAGGCGCTTGCTGCGTGAAGTATCTCCGGCCATAAGCGTCACCGCCGAGCGCGGTACGCCCAGCACCTCGGCCACAAAGGCCACCAGTGCTTCGTTTGCCTTGCCATCCACCGGAGGCGCGGCCAGCGCGATCTTCACCCGCGCGCCATCGGGATCTTCATAGATTCCCGCGATCTTGCTCTTGCTCGCGCGCGGCGTCACGCGGACCGCGATGCTCACGCCGCCGGTCTCGTCACGCACTGCGTCCTGAAAGTTCAAGCCGCGGGATACTCGCGCTTGCCGAAGAGCGCCGTGCCGATGCGCACCAGCGTCGAGCCTTCTTCGATGCCAATCTCGAAGTCCCCCGACATGCCCATCGAAAGCTCGTCGAAACTCAGCCGCGGGTAAGCCTGTGCCCAGCCATCGCGCAGCTCCCGCAGGCGCCGGAAGCACGCCCGCGCCGTCTCCGGGTTGTCATCGAGCGGAGGCACCGTCATCACGCCGCGCACCGCAATGCCCTTGAGATCCGCTGCCCGCTCGAAGAGCAGGCGCAGCTCCTCTGAATCCGGACCCGCGCCGGTCTTCGCCGCCTCATCACTCAGCTTGATCTCCACCAGCACCCGCAGCTGCGCGCCCAGCGCCAGCGCGGCCTCGCTCAACCGCTCGGCCACCTTCAGCGAATCGACCGTATCCACACCGGAGAAGAGCTTCGCGGCCTTCGCCGTCTTGTTCGACTGCAGATGCCCGATGAGATGCACGGCTATTCCTTCGCGCACCGCCCCCGCACGCACAACAGTCGTCAACGACTCACTCTTGCGCTCGAACTCCTGCACACGATTCTCGCCGAACAAACGCACGCCCGCAGCCACGGCCTCTTCGATCGCTTCGGCCGGATGCGTCTTCGACACCGCCATCAGCCGTACTTCGTCCCGCGACCGCCCGGCCCGCGCACACGCCGCCGCAATCTTCTCCTCGATGGCCGAAAGCCTCTCCGCAAACGTACTCACAAATACCTCTCCGCTTTTCATCTTAGATTGGAAAGCCGGGTGCCCACGTCTCGATTCTGAGACGTAGGAACAGAACTCCCCCGCTGCAAAACAAAGCGGGCAGAGACCGAAGCCCCTGCCCGCTTTCTGTACAACGAAGCGCGAACTACTCGCCCAGCCAGTTCTTCAGCTTCGGCTCCTGCGCCGAGCGCAGCTCGATGCAGTCGTTCATCTGGTCCTTCGCGCGATAGAGCGCCCGCTCGGCCGCGTGCACCTTGTGCGTCGAGTAGAAGTCCACCACCGCGTCGCGTTTGTCGGCCGAGCAGAAGCTGCCCGAGCCCGCCACCAGGTAGCCGCCCATCATCGTCGTCATCTGCGCGCTCACTCTGTCCCAGTTCTGCTGGATCAGCTGCCACGCGAGATCGCGTGTGGACGAGCCGCGCATCAGGCCGAGGATCAGGAACGGCGAATCCTGGTTGCGCACCTTGCCCGAGATCGCATACTCGAAGGTCCGCTTCACCAGCTCAGGATTCTCGAAGCTCGCCAGCAGATGCAGCGCCTCTTCCTGCAGCTCGGGATTCGTCGATGTCTCCGCGATCTTCTGCAGCTGATCGTAGAAAGCCGCGTCGCCGTTGGCCGCCGCAATGCCCAGCGCAGTCTGCGCCAGCGTTGCATCTTCCGAGCCCTGGTCGGCGAGATACTTCGCCGCGATCGTCTTCGCCTCGGCAATCACCTGCGGATCCTTGCCCATGCCGCCCACCGCGCCGAAGAGCGTCGCACGCAGCTCGCGCTTATCCGGAGAGTCTGAAGACGAGGCTTCGCCCAGCCGATCGAGCGACGGCTTGAAGGTCTTCACCACCCACGCACGCAGGGATGCCTTGTCTTCCGGCGTCGCCGCAATCTGGCCGTAGATCGTATTCACCGCGCCAAGCGCCGTGCCCACCACGCCTGCGCTGCTGTCATCCTTCACCGCTTCAGCAAGGCTCAGGTAAGACGCCACGGAGGCCTTCTCCGCGCGCACCTGCGCCCACTGGTCGCCCAGCAGGGCGATGCGCTCTTCCGGCGTCAGATCGTTCACATGTGCAACGATCTGCTTGTACACATTCTCCGGATAGCTCGAGCGGTAGTAGCCCTTGCCTTCCGCGTCGGCGAAGAAGAACGGAGCCTGCGGCGTCTTCAGCGTCGCCTGATCCCCATTCAGCACCTCGCAGCTGCCGCCTTCGGTTCCAGTCTTGAAGCACACCGGCGCCGACCACTGCTGCGGACCATCGGCCTTGGAACTCGGGCTCAGGAAGAAGCGCTGCTGGCTTACCTGCACGCTGCCATCCTTTGCTTCGGTGAAGTTCAGAATCGGTTCGCCCGGCTGCGACACAAAGCTGTTCATGATCTTGTCGATCTGCTTGTGGCTTACCTCGGTCTGCGCATCCCAGAAGTTCTCCGCTGTCGCGTTGCCGTACATGTGCGCGGCCAGATAGTTATGCACGCCCTTGCGGAAGGTCTCCGGCCCCTCGTAGTTCTCGACCATCAGCAGCATCGCGCCGGCCTTGCCATAGGTAATGCCGTCGAACATCTCGTTGATCTCGTCCGGCGTGTTCGCCTCCGCGCGGATCGTGCGCGTGGTGCGCTGCGCGTCAAGATTCAGCGTGCCATTCAGACCCTCGGCCACATCCTCGGTCATCTTCCACTCGGGATGCCACGCCTCGATCGGCTTGTTCTCCATCCACGTCGCGAAGCCTTCATTCAGCCACAGGTTGTTCCACCACTGCATGGTCACCATATCGCCGAACCACTGGTGCGCCATCTCGTGCGCCACCACCAGGCCCACATTCTTCTTCGCGCCCACCGACGCGGTGTTCTCGTCGATGAGCAGGTCGGTCTCGCGATAGGTGATCGCGCCGAAGTTCTCCATCGCGCCCGCTTCAAAGTCCGGCAGGCCGATCATGTCCAGCTTGGGCATCGGATACTTGATGCCGAAATAGGTGTCGTAATAATGCAGCACGTACTCCGCGGCCTTCACCGCGAACTTCGTGTACTGCACTTTGTCCGGCGTGGCGCAGGCGCGGATCGGCACGCCATCGCTCTCGCCCGAAGTGCACTGGAAGTCGCCCACCAGGAAGGCGACGAGATACGTCGACATCTTCGGCGTCGTGGCGAAGTGCAGCGTGTGCTCGCCGACGATCGGCCCCGGCGTATCGGCGATGATGTTCGTGTTCGAAATCGCTGTGTCGTTCTTATCGACGGTCAGGCTCACATCGAAAGTGGCCTTGTAGCCCGGCTCGTCAAAGGACGGAAACGCGCGGCGCGCATCGGTCGGCTCAAACTGTGTCACCGCGTAATTACGCTTGGCGGTCTTCGAAAGATAGAAGCCGCGCAGCTGCCCGTTCAGGATGCCCGTGTATTCCACGGCCAGTGTGATGCGCCCCGCAGGCAGTGTCTTCGCAAAGTGGAAGGTCGCCTGCTCCTTCGCGTCGTCTGTCGTGACGTCGGCCTTCAGGTCCTTGCCATCCACCTTCGCCGAAACGCTCTCGAACTTGATCTCGGCTGCGTTCAGCGTGATCGCATCGGTCGGCTGCTTCACCACGACATCGATCTTCTCGCTGCCCGCAAAGGTCGCCGCCTTGAGGTCCGGCGTGAGCGAAAGCACGTAGTGCTCGGGAATCACATTGTCAGGAATACGTTGCGCGAAGGCGGAAAACGTAACCGCAGTGGTAGCAAAAAGCACGGCGCCGCGCAGAACGCGGAAGATACAAGCAGACATGCACTGCCTCAGGATTGAAATAGCGTCCGGCCGGCGCGGGGGCGCCGCAAAATGACACCTCTTTCACGATATCGCATCCACAGGGCTGCTGCGCGCAGGGCGGCTCGCCTTCGGCCTCCGCTCCCGCTGGCCGCGGCTCAGGGCTCAGGGCTCAGGCTCAGGGCTCAGGGCTCAGGGCTCAGATAGAAGCATCTGTCATTCCGACCGAAGCGAAGCGAAGTGGAGGAACCTGCAGTTCTCCTCCGAATCGGGCAAAGAAGCGCAGATTCCTTCACTCCACGGCCTGCGGCCGCTCCGGTCGGAATGACAGATCTGTATCGGCGAAGAAAAGAACCTGGGTGCCCCACGTCTCGATTCTGAGACGTGGGAATACACAGACCCGATCCGCGGCCAAAAGAAGCGTCGCGCGAAGCAAAGGCCTGGACGGCCAGTCCCTCAGCCTTCGCGATAATCCAGCAGCACCAGACCCACCAGCGCGAGACACACCGGCCATACCCAGTTGAGCACCGCGGCAGCTCGCGCATCGCGCGGGCTCAGCCGCAACGCTACCCAGCGGCTCCATCCAGCGAGCACGCCGAAGACCGCGATCGCGGTATGGCTCATCTCCACCAGCGTCTCGTCCTTGACCTCGCCCAATGCGTGCGAATGCGTCATCAGGAAGGCTCCGCCCGCAGCGCACATCGCCGGAAACACCAGCGCCGCCCACCGCTGCCGCAGCCGCCCGGTCTCCACCGCCCATTCGAAGACGGCAAATCCGGTGATTAACACCGCAAATATCCGGTGCTCCAGTACCTCGGCCTCGGCAAAGCTGCCCCAGAAGGGCCTCGGCCCCAGCGGCCACGCATCGGGGTCGCCCCGCAGCAGGATGAACACCGCGAGGCCGATAAACAGCAGCGGCCAACCCCGCAGCAACTCCCGGAAGAGACGCGGCGCATGGTCCCGGTCGGCCAGCCGCGCAAAGCATGCCAGCAGCCCGGCCGCGAGCACGATGATCCCCGCCCAGTGGTGGTTGTACTCCGACCAGGCACGGTCCATCGCATCGTTTTCCGACCCGCCGGTGAACGATGTCTCCTCGAGATCGTCCTTGAGCGCCTGCCGCTTGCTTAGCTTGTCAAATGACGGCGTCGTCAGCAGCGGCGTCTTCCACTCGAAACGCGCCATCACCTCGTGCGCCGTGAGCCGATCGGCGTGGATATCCGCCGCCGGAGGCTGCGCCGTGAGCGATGCGCCCAGCAGGATCGCCGTAAAGCCCAGCCCGATCTCCGCCTCGCTGAAGCGCCGCAGCCGCACCAGCACCGGCTGCGCGTCGCCGCGCGTCGCGCGCAGCAGCCACCAGTTCGAGGCCCCGAGACAGAGCGCTACGGCAACCAGCACGATCTTCGCCACCAGCAGCGCGCCGTAGGCCGTGCCATAGAGGCCATCCCAAGACCTCACGTAGTACCACGCCATGCCCGCGCCCGCAGCCGTCAGCGTTGCTACAGCCACTATGGCCATCGCCGAGAAGCGCCGCGCCATCGCATGCAGCGTGCGCGCCACCTGGGCCTGCTCGCCGCCGACGCGCCGCATCGCGATCAACAGCCAGGGCATGGCGCCGATCCACGCGGCCGAGCCCGCATGATGCGCCGCCGTAAGCACCACCAGCAGTCCGCGATGTTCGAGTTGCGAGGGAGCGTGGCTCAGCATCACCGAACCGGATAACAGAGCCAGCGCGAAGATCGCGCCCGGCCACACCGGCCAGCGCATGGAGCTCCTCGCCATCAGCCGCAGCAGGAGGAAAAGCACCAGCGCGGAAACGACGATGGCCACATCTGCGCGGAAGAACTCCGCCGACGCCACCTCGGCAAAGCGCATGCCCGAGCTGCTCATCAGCTCGACCGCGCTCTCCGCCGCCGACAGTGCCTGCACCACGGCGAGAGCCAGCGCAGTCCACGCCGCTCCGCGCGCCACCGCGCGCCGGGAGGCATCCGAGCAGACAGCTTCGCCATTGAAGACAGAAGGCGCTGTCACCAGGAAGAGGACCAGCCATCCCCCCAGTGTCAGCGCCTCAAATGCGAGCCCGAAGGCCCGCAGGATTACCGAAAGCAGGTCGAACACCTGCGAGAACCAGACCACTTTCGTTTGCTTTCCGCCGAGTACTTCGCTGATTACTTCACAGTGAAAGGAATTTCGCCGCGGGAGATATGCCCATCCGCCGCCACTGCCTGCCAGCGCAGCGCATAGTCGCCTGCGCCCAGCTTGGCGTGCGCCAGCAGCTGCTCCGGCGCGGGCTGCTTTTCAAGCGTCACCGCCTGCGAAGCACCGCCCACCTTCACCAGCGTCAGCGACGAGCGCGTGCCGTCCACCCGGGAGTTGTACTTGAGCACAAACTCCACGTCCGGCCCGTGCAGCGTGCCGTGGATCGCCGGAGTCGACGACACCAGCACCGCGTGCGCAAAGGCACGCGGCACCGCCAGCACGCAGCCCAGAAGCACGGCCACACTCAGCAACATCTTCTTCATCGAACGTCCGCCTGTCGTCATAGTGAGGCTGCCCTTGCGCTTGCGCCGGAGAGCTCGGCCGCGCGTGCTTCCGCAAAGGCCGCCGCGCCCAGCAGCGCGCAACGGCTGTCCAGGATGATCCGCACCGGAGTATGCACCAGCAGGTCGCTGAGACGTCCCTTGTCGGTGAAGGCCTTCATGAACGTGCCGTCCTTCATCTTCTTCATGATCTTCGGGGCGATGCCGCCGCCGAGATACAGGCCGCCGACCGAGAGCACCTTCAGCGCCAGGTTGCCCGCCTCCGCGCCGTAGACCGCCGCGAAAATATCGAGCGTCTTCGTGCACAGCTCGTTTTCCCCGGACTCACCTAGCTCGCCGATCACCGCGTTCGGATCTTCCTGCTGCATGCGCTCCTTGAGCCATGCCGGCTCCTCCAGCTTCTTGTCATCACGCAGGAAGCTGTAGACATTCTTGAGGCCGATGCCCGAAACCACGCGCTCATAGCTCACGCGGCCGTTGAGCTCCTTCTGCAGGTAGCGCAGCAGGTCGATCTCCAGCTCGTTGCGCGGCGCAAAGTCGGCGTGACCGCCCTCGGAGGCCATCGGCGTATGCGACTTGCCGTTCCAGACGAGAATTGCCTCGCCCAGGCCCGTGCCCGCCGAGACCAGTCCGCGATTGCCCACCACGCCCGAGTCGCCCGCGCTCAGTTCGAAGATCTGGTCGGCGGCCAGCTCGGGAATGCCGTAGCCGTTCGCCTCGAGATCGTTGATGAGGAACAGGTGCTCGATCTTCAGGTGCATTGAGAGCTCGCGCGTATCCAGAATCCACGGCAGGTTGGTCAACTTCAGCCGTCCGCCGCGTACCGGTCCCGGCACGCCGAAGCAGGCCGCCGTCACATTCGGCGATCCGTTCGCGGTCAGGAACTCGCGCACAATCTCTTCCAGGCCCGCATGCTGCTGCGCGGGATACTTCTCGTCGTGCACATGGGTCAGCCGGCCCTGCTGGAATTCATACAGGGCCAGGTGAACCTTGGTGCCGCCTACGTCGCCGGCGAGGATCATCGGGTAACCTCCAGACGGCCCACGCCGTCCGCACCCACCGGCGGAAGCTTCGCCGCCGCGTCCTTGTCCAGCAATAGCAGCAGCTTGCCGCTCTTCGGCTGGATCAGCTGCGAGGGATAGGTCTCCACGTCATACTCGCCCTGCAGAACCGTGTGCAGCGGATCGGTCTTGTCCTTGCCGCCGATCAGGAAGAAGACATCCCGCGCCGCATTGATGACCGGCCAGGTAAGCGTGATGCGCCAGGTGTCCTTCTGCGGAACGTGATTGGCCTTAACGATCTTGGCCAGCTCATGAATCGCCTCGGTGTGCGGAAAGAGCGAGGCCGTATGCGCGTCGTCGCCCATGCCCAGTGCGAGCACGTCGAAGACCGGCGTCTCCGCGCCTTCGAGCTTGAACTGGTTGCGGATCGTCGACTCGTAGCGCGCCGCCGCCTCTTCCGGGTTCAGTTCGCCTTCCATGCGATGCACCTGCTCCGGCTTGAGCGGCACGTGATCGAGGAGCGCCTCTTTCGTCATGCGGAAGTTGCTGTCTTTATCCGTCGGAGGAACCGTGCGCTCATCCACGAAGAAGAGCGCGATCTTGTCCCACGGCAGTTCCTTTTCATAGCGCTCGGAGGCATTGGCCAGCAGCTCGAAGGTGCGCTTCGGCGTGCTACCGCCGGAGATCGCCACCCGCGCGATGCCGCGCGCCGCAACCGCTGCCTGGATCGACTCCAGAAAATGCTCCGCGGCCGCTCTGCTCAGCTCTGCCGCTCCCTCGTAGACCCGGTACTCTACCTGCGTTGTCTTTGCCATGTGAGTCAATTATCCCTAAATCCGCTTGAAAAGCTTTTTCATCCGCGAAATGCCCCGGCTGGGGCGTTTCTTACTCTTTTTCTGATGCCAAACGGGGATCCGGCATCCGGATCCCCGTCAAGGTTGTCACTTGGTTATAGCTTCTGCCACTTCCGGCCGTCGCGGGCCAGCAGTTCGTCGGAGGCCTTCGGTCCCCACGTGCCGCTGTCGTAGTTCGGGAAGTCCAGCTTGGTCTTCGTCCACGCCTCGAGCAGCGGGGTGAAGAGCTCCCAGGTCACTTCCACGCCGTCGCGATGCGCGAAGAGCGTGCCGTCGCCGAGCATCGCATCCAGCAGCAGGCGCTCGTAGCCGTTGGCGGTATTCGCGCCGAAGGCCTGCGCATACTTGAAGTCCATGACCACCGGGCACACTGTCATGTCCGGGCTGGGCAGCTTCGCGCCGAAGCGCAGCGAGATACCCTCATCCGGCTGGATGCGCATGGTGATCAGGTTCGGCTGCACCTCGCCGCACGGACCGCTCGTCGCCTTGTCGAACAGGCGCATCGGCGGCTGCTTGAACTGGATCGTCACCTCGGTGACGCGCTTGGCCAGACGCTTGCCGGCGCGGATGTAAATCGGCACGCCCGCCCAGCGCCAGTTGTCGATCTCGAGCTTCACCGCGGCGAAGGTCTCGGTCTGCGACTCCGGACTCACGCGGTCTTCCTGGCGGTAACCGATCGCTTCCTTGCCGCCCACCGTGCCCGGGCCATACTGGCCGCGCACCGTGTTCTCTTCCTTGATCGGGCGGATCGCCTTCCATACCTTCAGCTTTTCCTGCCGCACCGCATCCGACTCGAAGCTCACCGGAGGTTCCATGGCCACGAACGAGAGCACTTCCATCAGGTGGTTCTGCAGGATGTCGCGGGTCGCGCCGGCCTTCTCGTAGAACGGCCCACGGCCCTCGATGCCGATGCTCTCGGCCGCCGTGATCTGCACGTTGTCGATGTAGTTGCGGTTCCAGACCGGCTCGAAGATGCCGTTGGCAAAGCGGAAGACGAGCACGTTCTGCACCGTCTCCTTGCCCAGGTAGTGGTCGATGCGGAAGATCTGCTCTTCGGCGAAGACCTTGCTGATGTCCGCGTTCAGCGCCTTCGCGCTCTCGAGGTCATGACCGAACGGCTTCTCGATGATGACGCGCACCGCGCCCTCGTCCGACTTCGCCATGCCGTGCTTGCCGAGGTGATCGACGATATCCGAGAAGTATTCCGGAGCCACCGCGAGATAGAACAGGCGGTTCTTGGTGCCGAGCTCCTTGTCGTATCCGGCCAGCTTCTCCTTCAGCGCCTCGTAGCCGCCATCGTCGTCGAAGTTCATCGCGTGGTAGCTGACCTTGTCGACAAAGCCTTCGAGCTTCTCGTCGTCTTCCTTCACGCCGCCGAACTCGAGAATGCCGGCACGCATATCCTTGGCGAAGCTGTCGCCCAGGTCGCGGCGCGCCACGCCCACGATGCGGATCTTTTCCGGCAGCAGGCCCTGCTGCTCAAGATGGAACAGCGCCGGCAGCAGCTTGCGCTTGGTCAGGTCGCCTGAAGCGCCGAAGATCACGACGACCCCCGGTTCCGGAATCCGTTCGTGTGCGCCAGCCGCGCTGGCTACATCTTCCGGAGCAATTTTGATCTCTGTGGTCGCCATGCTTCCTCCTTGCTCTCTTGCTTTCTCTGTCTATGGTTCCTGCTGTTGGATTCACGACCCCGCGAAGTGGTCGCAGCACCGGGAGACACACATGCACATATATCTGAAAATGCCGGCGGCAGGATTCTCCCTACCGCCGGCCATGTTCCTAGGAAACGCGCTTAGTCCTTCTTGACGGCGTGGCCGCCGAAGGCGTTGCGCTGAATCGAGATCATACGATCGGTGAAGTTGTTCTGCTCGCGCGAGCGGATGCGGCGGATCAGCGACTCGGTGATGACCGGAGCGGAAACGTTCAGGTCGATCGCCTCGAAGACCGTCCAGCGGCCCTCGCCCGAATCCGCAACGTAGGCCTCGAGGCCGTCGAGCGTCGGGTTCTTGTGCAGAGCCTCGGCGGTCAGGTCGAGCAGCCACGAACGCACCACGCTGCCGTAACGCCAGATCTCGGCGATCTGCGGCAGATCCAGCTTCAGCTCTTCCTTCGCCTTGAAGATCGAGAAGCCTTCCGCATAGGCCTGCATCATGCCGTACTCGATGCCGTTGTGGACCATCTTGACGAAGTGGCCGGCGCCGGCAGGACCGGTGTGTCCCCAGCCCTTGTCCTTCGCGGGGGCCAGCGTCTCGAAGATCGGGGTCAGGTACTGCACCGGCGAGTCATCGCCGCCGATCATCATGCTGTAGCCTTCCTTCAGGCCCCAGACACCGCCCGACGTACCTACGTCGACGAAGTCGAAACCTTCCGCCTTCAGCTCCTTATAGCGGCGCTGCGAGTCCTTGTAGTTCGAGTTGCCGCCGTCGATGAAGATATCGCCCTTGCTCATGAACGGCTTGAGCTTCGCGATCGTCTCGTCAACCGGATCGCCGGCCGGAACCATGATCCAGATCGCGCGGCGGCCGGTCAGGCTCTTGACCAGGTCCTCGAGCGAGCTGACGCCCTTCGAGCCCGCGTCGTTCAGGCGCTTCACCGCTTCCGCGCTGAAGTCGAAGCCTACAACCTTGTGTCCACCCTCATGCAGACGCTGGGCCATGTTGCCGCCCATCTTGCCAAGTCCAATGATTCCCAGTTCCATCGCTTGCTTCCTCCGGTTTTCCTGAATCGTTTGTTTGGATGCCCCGCGCTCGCTCTGAAGCCCGGGTCGAATCTTTGTCTTACTCTTCGTCCTGTCCGTCGTCGTCCTGATCGCCGCCAAGCTCGAGGCCCAGCTTCAGCAGTTCGGCACGCAAATCGTCCGGACTCTTGTCCTTGTAATGAATCGCGTGAATGCCCAGCGACTTCGCTACCTCGACGTTGTTCTCGCGATCGTCGATGAAGACCACCGAGTCACCCTCTACCTGCAGCACATCCAGCGCCAGCCGGTAGATCCGCTCCTCCGGCTTGCGCAGCCCAACATAGCAGGAGCTGAAGAAGACGTCGAAATAGTGGTGCAGGCCGAACTTCTCGATGCGATTGTCGTTCAGTTCCTTCGCCTCGTTGTTCAGCATGCCGATGCCGATGGAGCTCGAAAAGGCCAGCTCTTCCAGAACCGGCAGCGCCGTGTTCTCGAGCAGCGTCGATTCGGCCTTCATGGCCGCCAGAAATTCGGCCGGCGTAAAGCTCCGCGTCTCGGTAAACACCGTCTGTCGCAGGTACTCGTCCGCCGTGATGAAGCCCTTCTCCCAGGCGTCGTTCGCCTCGGGATGCAGCGCCTCGAACTTCTCCTCATCGACGCCGAACTGCTTGAGCACCCGTGCGCGGCTGTAACGGTCCCATCCGTTGGTCAGCAGAACCCCGCCGATGTCCCAGAGAACCGTAGTGATCTCGCTCATGGATTTCCCTTGTCTTTCTTGCTGTCGTTGCGGGTTAAGAAAAGAAATGCAGAGTCGTTTCAATCGTGCTGTGCGGTGAGAGTGACAGGTCGCGCCGTTGCACCATCGCGCACCCTGTACCTGTTAAGACGGGCCGGAACTGCCTGTGGTCGCCTGGAAACTGCCGGCAGCGCCCTTGCCGTCGTGCACCGCTTGCGCCGGAGCCGGCGTGCGGACCATTCGCAGTCCGCACGCCATGCCCAGCCGTTGTTACTTGGCCAGCGCCGCGGCCTTCTCGACCACAGCCTTGCCCTTTGCCGCCACGTTCGCCGCGCTGATGCCCAGCTTCTCGAGGACCAGGTTGCCCGGAGCCGACGCGCCGAAGCGGTCGAGGCCGATCACGTCGCCGTTCGAGCCGACATACTTCCACCAGCCAAGCGTCGCCGCGGCTTCGACCGCCAGGCGGGGAATACCCGCCGGCAGGATCTCCGCCTTGTACGCATCGCTCTGCTTGTCGAAGAGCTTGGTCGAGGGTACCGAGACGACGCGCGCCGTGATGCCTTCCTTGGCCAGCTCGGCCGCGCCCTTGATCGCCGTCCAGACTTCCGCGCCGGTGGCGAGGATGATCAGGTCCGGCGAATCGCCGCCCTTTTCCACCACATACGCGCCGTGCTTCACACCCTCGTAGATATCCAGCTTCGAGGGGTCGAGCAGGGGCAGATCCTGACGCGAAAGCGCCAGGAAGTGCGGAGCCTTGTGCTCGAGGGCCACACGCCAGGCCGCCGCCGTCTCGTTCGCGTCCGCCGGACGCAGATCGATGAGGCCGGGGATGGCGCGCAGGCCGATCAGCTGCTCGATCGGCTCGTGCGTCGGGCCGTCCTCGCCCACCGCGACCGAGTCATGCGTGAACACGAAGATCGAGTGCGACTGCATCAGCGCCGAAAGGCGCAGAGCCGGCTTGGCGTAGTCGCTGAAGATGAAGAACGTCGAGCCGTAAGGAATCAGGCCGCCGTGCACCGACATGCCGTTGACCATCGCGGACATGCCGAACTCGCGCACGCCGAAGAAGACGTTGCGGCCCTTCGGGTCTACGTGGAAGTTGGCGCTGTCCTTGAAGATCGTCTTGGTCGAGGCGGTCAGATCGGCCGCGCCGCCGAAGACTTCCGGAACTTCCTTGGCGAAGGCGTTCATCACCAGGTTGCCCGCGGTACGGGTCGCAACCGGCTTCGCATCCGCAGCCCAGGTGGGCAGGCTCTTCTCCCAGCCTTCCTTCAGCTTGCCGGCGAAGACGCGCTCGTACTCGGCGGCTTCGGCCGGATAGGCTTCCTTGTACTTGGCGAAGAGCTCATTCCACTCCGCTTCGTACTTGGCGCCGTTCTCAACCGTCTTGCCCCAGTTCTTGGCTGCTTCTTCCGGAACGTAGAAGCTCTTGTCCTCGGGGAAACCGAAGTTCTTCTTGGTTTCCTTCACGCCCTCGGCGCCCAGCGGCTCACCGTGCACCTTGTTGGTGCCGGCCTTCGGGCTGCCGTAGCCGATGACGGTGCGGACCTTGATCAGCGTGGGCTTCTTGGTTTCCTTCTTGGCCTCGGCCACGGCGGCTTCGAGAGCAGCCAGGTCATTGCCGTCGTGCACTTCGATCACCTGCCAGTGATAGGCCTCGAAGCGCTTCTTCACGTCCTCGGTGTAGGAGAGGTCGGTCGGGCCGTCGAGCGAGATCAGGTTGTCGTCGTAGAAGAAGATCAGCTTGCCCAGTTCGAGCGTGCCGGCCAGCGAGGCGACTTCGTGCGAGATGCCTTCCATCAGGTCGCCGTCACCCAGGATGCCGTAGGTGTAGTGGTCGACGATGGGGAACTGGTCGCGGTTGTATACAGCCGCCAGGTGCTTTTCCGCCGCGGCCATGCCGATGGCCATCGAGAAGCCCTGTCCCAGCGGACCGGTGGTGCATTCGACGCCATCCGTGTGGCCGAACTCCGGGTGACCCGGGGTCTTCGAATCCCACTGGCGGAACTGCTCGAGATCTTCGATCGATACCTTGTAGCCGCTCAGGTGCAGCACCGAGTAGAGCAACGCCGAAGCATGGCCGTTCGAGAGCACGAAACGGTCGCGGTTGGACCACTTCGAGTGCTTCGGGTTGTGCTTCATCAGCTTCTGGAACAGCAGATACGCAATCGGCGCATCGCCCAGCGGCGCTCCCGGATGGCCACTGTTAGCCTTCTGGACCGCATCCACGGCCAGCAGACGGAGGGTATTGATCGACAGTTGATCGAGATCGCTCATTCTATGCACTTACCTTTCGGTGTTGGGTGTCCCACTTGTCATCCTAAATGCGGCAGGGCTTGCCGTAACCACCGGCCAGAGCCTCGCCCGGCCCGCATTCCGACGCAATCTGCAAAAATTTCGTGAACGCGGCAGCCTCTGTCTCAGCTCGCCGTAAACACGTCCACGTCAAAGTTCCGGCCTTCCCAGCGGTCTTCGGCCGTCCAGAATATGGTAAATGTCAGCCGCGCCGCTCGCCCTGCCTCGGTCGGAATATCCACGTACGTGCCCGGAAAGCCCACCGGCATGCTGTCGATCGTCTGCACCGTCTTCCAGCCATCGATGCTCCAGAGCACGCGGAAATGCCGCCGCGAAACCAGCCGCAGCCGCTTGCCTGCCTTCACCTTGCGGATCGGCCGGCGCATTTTGAAGACCTCGATCGGCGACTCCCGCCGTTCCGTCGTCTGCGCGTACCGCTTTTCCACCGCCTCGATCCGGTCGAAGACCTTGCCGTCGAGCGCAGAGCGCAGCAGCTTGAGGTACTCGGCATGCGCCCACACCAGCGGCTGCGCCGAACCGGCCGGGCCGCCGAAGTGCAGCATCGGACGCCCTTCCGGCTTCAGATCCGGAGCGTCCCAGATCTGCTCAGGCAGCATGCCGCCCTCGGAAGCGAAGCTCTCGTAGGTGTGGATCAGGTCCTGGATGTCGTTGCCCGCGGCCAGCTCGTAGTGCGCGCGCTCGCCGGTCAGCAGCGGCCAGGCGCGTCCCTGTCCGTAATGCTCGAAGGGACCGCCGTCCTTCTGCTGCCCGTAGCCGTCATGGTTGTAGCGCCGCCAGCAGGGGCCCTTCGGCGTATCGATCTTGAGCACATGATCGACCACCTTCAGCGAATCGATGATCAGCGGATCGTCGGCGCGGCGGATGCCGTAACGCACCAGCTCAAGGAAGCCGCCGTCGATGATCTCCCGCGCCTCGAAGTCGAACCGCTCGCCCGGAGCGCGGTTCGCCAGCCGCACGATGCCCTTTTCGCAGCCCTCGCGCGCATAGGTCTCACCACAGGCCGGCGGACGGATGCGCATGTAGTGCCGTTTCACATCCGGATGCAGCACGCCCTCTTCGGTCACCGTCCACTCGTCGAGGTGCGACTCGATCCAGTCCGCATGCTCCTCGAGGAACCTGCCCAGCTCCTCGGCGCCATGCGCCCGCGCCAGTTCCGCCGCGCAGATCAGGCCGCCGATGACCGCGGCCAGCGTCGAGGGCGAGTAGCCCGAATTCTCCTCCCAGCGCTCCTGCTGGGTAACCGGCGCATTGCGCACCAGGAAGCCCGCCGCCCGCTCGACGAAGTGGAAGACGTCGAAGTTGCCGAGTCCGTCCACCTTCCACAGGCGCCAGGCCAGGATAATCGGAAAAGCGACCTCATCCAGCTGGATGCCGGTCCAGTACGGCGTGCCATTTACCCAGAAGTTCTGCGCGAAGCTGCCGTCCGGCTTCTGCGTGCAGGCCAGATAGGTGAGCGCCCTGCGCGCCGTGTCCACGCGCCCACAGGCCAAAAGTGCCGAAGCGCTCTGCACCATGTCGCGCGTCCACACCAGGTGGTAGCCGCCCAGGTCGTCGTCGCCCTTCGAGTAACCCCACGGGATCGACGCCGAGGCGATGAACGCGCCCGAATAGGTCTTGTCCTCGTGCGCCAGGATCACGTTGTGGCTGATCTGCGCCAGACGGCCGCCGTCGGTCGAATGCGTGCCCAGCTCGGCCGGGCTGTCCGCGCGGTGCCATTGCTCCAGAAAGCGCTTTAAGTGTTTTTCGAAGGGAGTGGACAGTGCGCCGGTGGTCGTCGTCAGCGCCGCGTGGATACCGTCGCCGAAGCCGATGGCCAGCGTGAAATCGCGAGCTGCCTGTCCGCAGAGCTGGCCCATCATCGCGACATTGCCGTCCTCGGCCGAACCGAACTCCCAGTCCATCTTCATGTCGTGGCGGAGATCCTGCCAGCCATCGCTCGTGCCCACAAAGCCCACACTGGCGCGCTCGAAGCCGCAGCTGGCGGAAAGTGCCAGGGCGGTCTGGTTCTTGTAGGCGACCAGCGTCTTGCGCCCGGCCACATCGGCCACCCGGGCCGAGTTTCCCGCGCCGCCGCCGTCGATGTGCGGCGAAAGCAGCGCGTACACCTTCAGCCGCGCCAGCACCGCCTCGTCACCGGTGATCTTCACCCGCATCAGCACCACCGGGTAGTGCGGATCGTTGATGACCTCCTTGACGATCGTGTACCGGCCGCCCCGGTCCTTCGAGGTCAGCCGCACGCCCAGCGCATCGGGATCGATGTAAGCGAACTCATGGTCGAGATCGCGCTTGTCTTCGTGGAAGAAGGTCTCGCCGTCGGTGACCAGCAGCTCCATGTCGCGCATCTGCGGACGGTCGATGGTCGGGTAGTAGATCTCGTTCAGGATGCCGTGCGAAATCGTGAACCAGGCACGGCTCGAAGCGGCATAGGCAGTGCCGACCGCCGATTTCACGGCGGAGGTCCAGCGCGGGGTGACGCCCGGACCGCCAAAGGCGGGGCCCTGCTGCGTCAGCCAGTTGTATTGCGGAGTCAGTTCGCTCATCTGCAGGGCGCTCTCCATGGCCGCGAACCCGGCGGCCTCTCTAAACCCGCGCGTCCCTTACGCGGGCCGGTTAGGGGATGGAAGTGCTTCTGACGCTACTCACGCTACAGCGCACACCCCGGTCCGGAGGATGAATCCCACAAGAATTCTCAGCGAGATACCCCGGAAAGCGGTGCGCCTGTCTTTAAGGATTCCACGGATCGGCGAATCGATCCATTTCGTTTCGCCTCGAAGTATCGCCCAACCGCCCCAGCTTGAGACGAAATGCCGGGAAGTTTCCGTAATCGGGCCAAAAACGCACCGGGAAAGAAGACACAACCGGGTCAGATGCCCGGCACCCTACCCTTCGCAAACACCGTCGACCTCATCCGGAAAAACCGGCGACTTAAAAACGGGGGCGGAAGAAAGAACCCGGGTGGCCCACTCAAGCCGATGTTGCTGGGAGGGGGGACAAAGACCTCTCATCACAGAGAGGGTGTACCGCCGCGAACATCCCGTTCCCGCCAAGACGCCAAGGCCGCAAAGCGTTCTGCAGAGGTATCCAGAGAGGTGCCTGGGAAGAGGGGAGGGAGTCCGTACCTCCCACCCAAGCGGAGCTTGGATGGGGCACCCCTTTTCGTCTCCACCGCACAGAATCGGGTGCCCCACCCATGACAGATGTTCGTCATGGGTGGGTCTCACACAAACCCAGATCGCAACCAACGGGAGCGTGTGCCCAAGGCGATCCGCCCCACGTCCAGCGATCAGCCGCCCCAGCAGCTAGAAGCTCAAAGCCAGCGGCTAGAAGCTACTTCACAAAATCTGCGAATTCGCCTCAGGGTCCGGATGGAACTGCACTTCATTCATCGCGTGGACGATCTCGGCGTTCTTCATGAACCACTCCCAGCAGAAGCCCGTGCGCACGTTCTCCGCCATGATCAGGCTGATCCCCTGGTCGATGCCGAGAATGTCCGTCGCATACCAGTTCGCCTTGGGATTGAACGCGTCCACGAAGCCGTAGCGCGTCCATGCCTTCGGATACTTGTCCTTGATATTCAGCAGCACGTGCGAGCACTCGGCCGGCAGAAACGGCAGCGACCCGGCGGGCGCGCAGGGCACCACCGTGCCGTCCGGATCGCCCATCGCCGGAGGACCACCCCACACCCGGTAGCCGGTGCGCGAATCCGAGGCCGAAATCCCCCACAGGTCCTGGTCGATCCAGTTGAACTTCTGCCCCAGCACCATGCACCACACCTGGTGCGCGCGCGTCGCCGCGATCGAGTTGCTGAAGTAGTTCGTGTGCAGGTCGCGCACTCCGCGGTAATCGCACCAGGCATGCGCGTACTGGTGGATAAACAGGGGAGCCACACCGCTGATGTACTGGATGCCGCCGAAGTTCACCACCGGCCGCTGCAGCGCGTTCCATGTATCGGCGGGGATCGGGTGCGTCGGCGAGCCGATCGCCATCAGGTACATCGTCATCAGCTCGGAATAAATGTCCCAGCGATGCTGCAGGAAGCCCTGGTCCGGCAGCCAGCCCATCGAGAGCGTGGTGCCGCCGTTGAGCATCCACTGCCAGTCCACGCGGCGATAGAACGTGGTCGCCAGAGCCGAAATCCGCTCATTGTGCGCAAAATACTGCCGCGCCAGCAGTACCCCACTCAGCAGCAGCGCGGTGTCGATCGACGAGAGCTCGGAGCCGAACATACGCTGCCCGCTCTCCATGTCGATGAAGTGGTAGAGGAAGCCGTGCTCGTGCGGGCACTCCTCAAGCAGGAAGGCCAGCGTCTTCTCGACGCGCGCCTCGCAGAGCGCAGGGGAGAGATAGTTTCGCTTCGCCGCGATGCACATCGCGCTCAACCCGAAGCCCGTGGCCGCGATGCTCGCTACCCGGCTCAGCGACTGGCCCACCGCCGTCGCGCGATCGCGCACCAGGCCGGTATTCGGGCTCGCTTCCTGGTAAAAAAAGTCGCAGGCCCGGCCTTCGAGGTCGTCCAGCAGCTGGTCGGCGGCGCTCGACACCTGGGTCAGAGGCCGGTTGATGAAGTTGCCGAGCGTCGGCTTGTACTGCTGCGCGGCCTGCTGCTCGGTCTTCGGCTCCTGTCCTGGCTTCACAGGCGGCGCCTGAGTCTGGTTCTGAAAGCCTGCCGCCAGCGCTGCCGGTGCGCCAAGAGCGAACACGCCCGATGCCCCGGCCTTACGCAGGAGCTGTCTCCGAGTTAATTCTTTTTGAGTCAAAGCAGTCGTGTTCTTAAAGAGATGCACTTCACCCAGAAAACGACGGTCCGGCATCCGTCCAATCCCACGCACTCATCTTTCCAGCTTCTGGCGAGCATGCCTGTTGAGACGCCATCCCGCCGCGAAGGTTGTGTCGTACAGACCGCAGCTCTGGCTACGGACCATCGATCACCGTGCTGTTCTTCCGCGGGGGAGCGGTTTCCTTTCCATGTCATCCCGACCGGAGCGAACACAGTGAGCACATCGGAGGGGCCTGCACTTCTCTTACTCACCAGCATACCGGGCGGAGCGCGTGCGCTGAAACTGCCCCGCAATCAGGGCTCAGGGCTCAAACAACAGATTTGTCATTCCGACCGGAGCGAAGCGAAGTGGAGGAACCTGCGTTTCGCTTCATTAGCGACAATACGGGTGCCCCATCCAGGCTCCGCTTGGGTGGGAAAGTAAAACCACCCACAATTTCCCCGACCAGCGAAGAACCGTAGGTTCCTCCACTCCGCGGCCTGCCGCCGCTCCGGTCGGAATGACAGAGACGCAAAAGAAGAAAAGCCCAGGGTGTCCACATCTGGACTCTCAGACGTGGGAACACGAATACCCGTACACCATCCGTTCCAGGCCGAACGAAGAACTCCAGCTCCGCGACCAGCGGGAGCGCGTGCCGAAGGCGAATCGCCCCACGCGAAGTGGCGAATCGCCCTGCGCGAAGCAGTTCCTACACCCTTTCCTCATATTCCGCATCCATTATGATCGAGGACGCAGCTATCGCCGGCTCATGCGAGCCCCAGCGTCCCAGGTATTCTCAACCGCAACATCGCTAACTGAATCAAGGAGATATCGCAGTGGCCTACGAACTTGCCCCCCTTCCTTACGACTACGCCGCCCTTGAGCCCCACATCGACGAAGCGACCATGAAGCTGCACCACGACAAGCACCATCAGACTTACGTCAACAATCTGAATGGCGCCATCGAGAAGCATCCCGACCTGGCCAAGCACACCCCCGAGGACCTGCTCAAGAACCTCAACAGCATCCCCGAGGACATTCGCACCGTCGTCCGCAACAACGCCGGCGGCCACGTGAATCACACCTTCTTCTGGCAGATCATGAAGCCGAATGGCGGCGGCGAGCCCACCGGCGCCATCGCCGAACAGATCACCAAGGACTTCGGCTCCTTCGAAGCCTTCAAGAAGCAGTTCAACGAGACTACCGCCAAGCAGTTCGGCTCCGGCTGGGGCTTTCTGATCTGGGACGGCGGCAAGCTCGCCATCCTCACCACCCCCAACCAGGACAGCCCGCTGCTCCACGGCAAGTTCCCCATCCTCGGCAACGACGTCTGGGAGCACGCCTACTACCTCAAGTACCAGAACAAGCGCCCCGATTACCTCGCCGCCTGGTGGAACGTCGTCAACTGGGACGAGATCAACAAGCGCTTCGACACCGCCAAGAAGGCCTAGCTGCTGCGCGCAGGGCGGATCGCCTTCGGCCTCCGCTCCCGCTGGTCGCGACAAACAGGGTGCCCCACCCATGGCTTGCCGTTCGTCATGGGTGGGTCTCACTGGAATCTTGACGGAAAACGAAAACGAACAGCCCCGCAGCCTCAAAGCTGCGGGGCTGTTCGCGCATGGCAGCACCAAGGAGTGTCGATACATCTTCTGACTGCCTGTATTTGGCACGATTTTCAAAGAAGCCTGTCATCCCGACCGAAGCGAGCCAAAGGCGAGCACAGTGGAGGGACCTGCGGTTCTCTTATCGCGCGACTTCACCCCGCCGGGTGCCCCATGTCCCGCTCCTGAGATATGGCCCCCCAATCGCGACCAACGGGAGCGGAGGCCGAAGGCGAAAGGCCTGGACGGCAGTCCAACTTTTTTGGCGAACCCGGGTTCTATCCAAGTGCAGGAGACTTCGCGTCTCCACTAGGAAAGGAACCGATCATGCGCCTGCTGAACGCTCTTCTGCTGTCTGTACTTGCCCTTCCTGCGGCTGCCATGGCCCAATCGCTGCCCTCCGGCTCCGCGCACTTCATCCTTTACCAGGGCGACAAGACCGTCGGCGTGGCCGACCGCACCGTCCAGCCCACCGGCGTCGGCTATACCCTCACCTCGCAGGGCAAGCTCAGCCTGTCCAAGTTCAACTACTCGTTCAATCAGACCCAACACGTCGACAAGGGACTGAACCTGGTCAGCAGCCAGATCTCGGCCAACGTGAACGGCAAGCCGGTGACCTTCGGTGTCCGCACGGATTCGACCGGCCGTGAGTTTCAGCTCGCCATCGGCGCCGAGGGTAAGAACACCCAGAACACCGTCGACCGCCACCAGCACCTCGTCCTGCTCGCCGACCTCGACCCGGCCGCCTACACGCTGCTCACCCAGATCGTGATCCAGAAGCCGCAGACCTCGTGGGTGCTGATCCCCAAGCAGGAAGGCCTCCTCGTCCCGACCGAAATCACCCCTGACCCCAGCGTCCGCGGCCGCCTCGGCGGCAATCAGGTCGACGTCCAGCACGCGACCGTCGTCGTCGGCGAGCAGAACCCGGTCTCGGTGGAGCTCTTCTACGGCCGCGACGGCGATCTCCTCGAAGCCGACCTGCCCGAGCAGAACTTCTACGTCGTCCGTGACGGCTTCAAACTGATCGACCGCCCCAAGCCGAATCTGCCCCGCGGCACCGCCCCATCCGCACAGGATCAGCAGGGCCAGCAGCAGGGTCAGTATCCCCAGCAGCAGCAGGCCTACCCGCAACCCCAGCAGCAGTAAGAATGCAGGGTGTAGGGAATAGGGTGTAATCGGGTGCCCCACGTCTCGCCCTTGAGACGTGGGAAGCAGTAAAAATGCCTCGCGTGGTTATACTTGCGCAGACTCCACTCCCGAGGCCCCGATGCGCCCCTACCGCCTGCTCCTGGCCGCTGTTGTTCTCTGCCTAAGTCTCACTCTCCACGCCCAGAAGCCTGCCAGCCTCATCCATCCCGGAGACGTCTGGCTCGATAACCGCGGCGTACCCATCCAGGCGCATGGCGGCGGAGTCATCCGCGTGGGCAAGCTCTTCTACTGGTTCGGCGAAGACCGCACGCCCACGAACGATCCCAATACGCGCTATGTGGCCTGCTATGCCTCGCGCGATCTCGCGCACTGGCAGTATCGCGGGCAGGTCTTCCAACTCAAGCCCACCGCCGAGCTTGGCGACTGGATCATCCTCGAGCGGCCAAAGGTCTTCTACAACGCGAAGACGAAGACTTACGTGATGTATGTGCATCTCGACGGGCCCGGCCCCGGTGGGCACGGCCACGGCTATGACATGGCGCGCGTCGCCGTCGCTACTAGCAAGCGCGTCACCGGCCCTTACACCTACGTGCGCAGCTTCCGCCCGCTCAACCAGGAGAGCCGTGACATCGGCCAGTTTGTCGACGACGACGGCTCGGCCTATCTCATCTTCGAGTCGCGCCCCACCGGCGGCTTCTATATCGCGCAGCTCTCCGACGATTACCTTGACGTCAAGACATCGACCAGCTTCGTGCACGCGCCGCTCGAAGGTGGAGCGCTGGTCCACCTCAACGGCCTCTACTATGTGCTCGGCTCGCACATGTCCGGCTGGAAGCCCAACCCCAACGTCTACGCCACCGCGCCCACGCTTGCCGGCCCCTGGACCGCCTTCGAAAACATCGCGCCGCCTGCGACCAACACCTATGACTCGCAGTCCGCCTTCCTGCTCAAGGTCACCGGCTCAAAGACCACCTCGGTGATTTACATCGGCGATCGCTGGGAGCCGAAGACCCTGCCCGACTCCCGCTATATCTGGATGCCGCTCGAGATCGGCGACGGCCACATGTCCCTGCCCGAGCTGCGCCCCTGGTCGATCGACACCCACACCGGCGAGACGAAGATCGCGAACCAGCCGTAGTCCTATCCCGAGCACAGAGCATTCAGACAGAATGTTCCTAGAAGACTGTCCTCTATCAGCAGAAGCTGTCATTCCGGCCGGAGCGAAACGGCAGTTCTGTCTCGCGCAGTGGAGGAACCTGCGGTTCTTTGCCCGTCAGATTGAGGAATTTCCAATGCGAGCAGCCTCACCGCAGGTTCCTCCACTGCGCTCGCCTCCGGTTCGCTTCGGTCGGAATGACAGATATTTTTAAGCTTTTATCCGAGCGCTGAGCGCTGTCACCAGCGCCATCGCCTCATCCTTCGTGCGCACCCGCCCTTCGAGCTGCGCGTCTTCGGCGATGGCCAGCAGTTCGCGAAACTTCGGCCCCGGCTTGTACCCCGCCACGATCAGATCCCGCCCCGTGATCAGCGGCTCTGGCCGCACCTCCTCGTGCGAGAGCGCCTCGTACTTCTCTTTTGCGTAATTCCACAGCGTCAGGTCGCCGATGCTCGCGCTCGCGTCCATCTTGTGCAGCGCCAGATGCTCGGGAAAATCGTGCAGCCGGAAGAAGCGCTTCAGCGTCGACTCCTTCATCTTCCTCACGTCGCCGAAGCGCATGTGGTTCTCGACCAGCAACGAAACCTGCGCTGCGTCGTCATTCGAGAAGCGCAGACGTCGGCAGATATCCTCGGCAATCTTCACTCCCACCTCAACGTGCCCGTTGAAGCGAATTCTTCCAGTCCCGTCGGCGGGCGCAGGCGTAAAGGTCGCGGGTTTGCCCACGTCATGCAGCAGCGCGCCCCATGCCAGCGTCGGCGATGCGCTCTCCGGCAACTGTTCGAGCAACATCATGGTGTGCACCCACACGTCGCCCTCGGGGTGATACTCGGGCGGCTGGGCGACCCCGTGCAGGCGGTCGATCTCGGGCAGCACCTCGCGCAACAGCCCCGTCGCATCCAGCAGCTCGAAGGCCCGCCGCGCATGACCCTCGGTCAGCATGCGTGTCAGCTCGTCACGCACCCGCTCGCGGCTCACCTGCTCGATCTTCGAAGCCAGAGCCCGGATCGCCGCCGCTGTTTTCGTTTCGATGGCGAACCCGAATCGCGCCGCGAAGCGTACCGCCCGCAGCATGCGCAGCTTGTCTTCCTCAAAGCGCACATACGGATCGCCGATGGCCCGCACCAGCCCGGCTTCGAGATCGGCGCGACCGCCGACAAAGTCCGTAACCGCGCCTGCGACATCCCCCGTCTCCGCAAGCACCTGCGGATCGAGCAGCATGCCATTGATGGTGAAGTCGCGCCGGACGACATCTTCTTCCGCAGAATCCGAGAAGCGCACCGAGTCCGGTCGTCGCCCATCCGAATACGCGCCATCGCTGCGCCAGGTCGCCACCTCGGTGACGATCTGCTCGCCGTCGACTTCATTGGCAACCAGCACAACGCCGAAGTGCGCGCCCACGGCAAAGGTCTTCAGAAAGATTCGCATCACCACATCCGGACGCGCATTGGTGGCCACATCGAAATCCGAAGGTTCGCGCCCCAGCAGAAGATCGCGCACGCATCCGCCTACGAAGAACGCCTCAAAACCGTTTGCTCTTAAGCGCGAGACGACCCCTGTTGCGATTTGCTGCGCAGCATGACTTTGCCCTGCGCTTCCCTGCTGCCCCATCCCCACACCTCACCCGAAGAAGCAGCGCACTGCGCAGCCCTGTTCCTATTCTCCGCCCATACCCCCAAGCCATGTCATCCCGACCGGAGCGAAGCGTCGTGGAGGGACCTGCGGTTTCCCCCTAAACGCGGACCTCAAAACCGCGACCAGCGGGAGCGCGTGCCGATGGCAGGTCTATTCGATCCCGAAAAGCTGCTCCAGCCTCTCGCCCAGGGATTTGTGCCGGAATGTGATGGTTGCCGAGCCCGGGATGACCGGTTTCGCGATCTCGCAGCAGACCACCTCATAGGCGCGGGGCTCCGGGTAGATGCTGTCGATGGCGCGCAGCGAGCCCGCCTCCGGGAAATGCGCCACGCCGTCCGCTCCTGTCTTGCGCTGCATCAGCCGGCATCGCATCTGCAGATTCCACACCGGCCCCGGACTGCCGCAGTCATAACGCACAGCGATCCGCATGCCCTTCAGAGGCTTCCCACTGCTCGCGTCCACCGCGCGCACGGAGAACTCCTGCGCCCGAGCGGGCATGGCACAGAGGCAGACAAAGACGGGCAGGAGGAAGGCACGGAATCGCACGCACAAATCCTACGTCCGGGACACTTCCTGCCTCGATGCCGGAACAGAGAAAAGCACCGGTGAAATCCCGTATCGGCAACTCGGTGAGAGTGTGTGCCGAAAGCGAATCGATCGTTCTTATCTCCGTTGAATCGGCTTGAAATCATCCCCACCGTCGGGGATCGTGCCATCCCACGTCTTAAATGCGAGACGTCGGGCACCCTACCCATCCAAGCTCGCGACCAGCGGGAGCGCGTGCCGAAGGCGTGCCGCGCGAAGCAGCTAACATAGAGCGGTGACCCTCGCGACCCTGCCCACCGGCCTTATCCTCGGCATCGAAAGCTCATGCGACGAGACCGCCGCCGCCATCGTCGAGCGCGGCTCGGCCATTCGCTCGAACGTCGTCGCCTCGCAGATCGCCACCCACTCGCCCTACGGCGGCGTGGTGCCGGAGCTGGCCTCGCGCGAGCATCTGCGCAATATCGTGCCGGTGGTTCGAGCGGCGGTCGAACAGGCCGGCCTCGCGCTCTCCTCGATCGATGCCATCGCCGTCACCTCCGGCCCCGGCCTCGCCGGAGCGCTCATGGTGGGCATCAGCTACGCCAAGGCGCTGGCCTTCGCGCTCGGCAAGCCGCTCATCGCCATCAATCATCTCGAAGGCCACATCCATGCTGTCCTGCTCGAGCAGGCGCAGCTGGCCGAGGCCGAAGACCGCGAACTGCCTGATGGTCCCGTGCTCGCGCTGGTCGTCTCCGGCGGACACACCCATCTCTATCTCGCCCGCCACACGGGCGAAAGCTGGAGCTACCGCAACGTGGGCCGCACGCTCGACGACGCCGCCGGCGAGGCCTATGACAAGGTGGCCAAGCTGCTCGGCCTCGGCTACCCCGGCGGCCCGTGGATCGACGCGCTGGCCGCGCACGGCAACCCGCACGCCGTGCCGTTTGCTATCTCGAACATCAAGGCCAAGGCCCATCGCGGAGGCCGCAAGGGCATCACCTCGTACATGGCCACGCAGGAGCAGGATGAACATCTCTCCGAAGGCAGCACAGCCTTCGCTTCCGGCGATGATCTTCAGCACGAAATACCAGACACGTTGTTTTCCTTCAGCGGCATCAAGACTGCGGTGCTCCGCTATACGCAGGTCCACGAGATGCAGGCATCCATCGAGCATCGTCGCGCCGTGCTGGCCACGATGCCCGACGCGAAGCCCTCGACCGCGCTGGCCGAGGTGCTGGCGGTCTGCGACCAGCCGACCTTGGATTTGATTGCGAGCTTCCAGCGTGCCGTCGTCGACGACCTCCGCCGCAAAACCTTCCGCACCGCCGAGGCGCTCGGCGCGACCACGCTGCTGGTCTCAGGAGGCGTCGCCGCCAACCGCGAGCTGCGCGTCCGCTTCACCGCCGAGGCCGCCGACCGCGACCTATACATCGCCTTCCCCTCGCTCGCACTCTCCACCGACAACGCAGCAATGATCGCCGCCGCCGCGTGGCCCAAGTTCCTAAGCCGCGACTTCGCGCCGGAGACGTTATCCGCCGACCCGGGTCTGGCGCTGGGGAGATAAGGCAGCTTCTAACCCAAAATGAAATCCGGGTGGCCCATTCAAGCCCTCTTTTGGCTTGAGTGGGGCGGACCAGCCTCCTAAGCTGGAGCGATGCCATCGCGGCTCGTTCGCTTTCAGGCCTCCGGTCAAAGTCACTTCGTGACGTTTTGCTGTTATCAGCGCCGAGTCTTGCTTGCAAGTGAAGAGGCCGCAAGTACGTTCGAGAGCGCGCTCGAGCGCATCCGAATCCGCTTCGATCTTTCCGTGTATGGATACGTCGTCATGCCCGAGCACGTCCATCTGCTGCTGAGCGAGCCCGGTACAGGCACGTTGGCCGATGCACTCAAGTCGCTCAAGCAAGGTGTGGCGCGGAGACGAATCGGCGAGGCAGAGCACTTCTGGCAAAAGCTCTACTACGACTTCAACGTGCGCAATGAGGCGCAATTCCTCGAAAAGCTGCGATATATCCATCGCAATCCGGTGAGGCGCGGACTGTGCGAACGGCCCGACGATTGGCCGTGGAGCAGCTTCCGGCATTACGCTACGGGCATCGATGGAAGAGTCGAGATCGAATCGGCATGGACGGCAAGAAAACGGGAAAGAGCTGCGGAAGTACTCTGTCCGGCAGTCACGCCGCCCCACTCAAGCCAAAAGAGGGCTTGAATGGGCCACCCGTCCAAGCACGCCAAACCCTCAAAGAGGTTTGTTTCAGGTACCCACGCCAGCAAGCAAATCACGAGACAGACGTCGGTCTGTACTCCGAGATAATCTCGATCTTCCCGATAATCTTGCGATTGAACTCGTCTAATTGCTCGGCGGGAATCCAATATTCAAGGGCGGTTGCTGAACCGACCTTCTGCACCTCGAAGCTCGACAAGTACTCCGACTGCACTGAGAAGCGAAGAACATAACCCACATAGCCGGAAGCCTCGTCCTTGGTGTTCCACTCGCGTGCGATAAAGCTGGCGTATTCTTCGTTGAGCACGGGATAGAAGATCGGCTGCCACTCAAGACGAGGCGGAAATGCCCTGAAATCTAACTCTGCGATCAGATCCAACTCTTTTTGACCAACGGGACGATACAGCACTGTTCCTTCATTCGCCATGTTCAGATACTAACGTTATTGCACCAATGCCTCCTCGCCCCCTAGCACTCACACTCACCCTCATCCTGGTCACCATCGCCGCGGGCCTCGCGATCCGCTTCGTCTCGCTCGGACTCCCCTACGTCCTCGTGAAGTACGGAGGCTCGGCGCTATGGGCGCTGATGGTCTACTGGATCGTCTCGGCGCTCGTCTCCAGTTGGCCAATCCCCCGGACCGCGCTGCTCGCCGGACTCATTGCCACGGCGGTCGAATGCATCAAGCTCTACCACGCACCCGGACTCGACGCCTTTCGCCACACCCTGCCCGGCATCCTGCTGCTCGGCCGCTTCTTCTCCCTCTGGGACATCGCCGTCTACTGGCTCGCCATCGCCGCCGGAGCTATGGCCGATGCGCGTCTCCGCCCAACGCACTGAAAATCACTTCTTTTGGGCCGATAAGGGTGTCATCGGGACGGCATGAATCGTAGAACGTCCTGGTTCATCAAACTATGGCGTTCACTGTTCGACTATGACAGTCCACTGTCATAGTCAGACGGTTACAATCTGGAAAGCCCTGACTATGTCTTCTGAGATTCGCGATACCGTCATCCTCGGCTCCGGCTGTTCCGGCCTCACGGCCGCCATCTACGCCGCTCGTGCCAACCTCAAGCCCCTCGTCCTCGAAGGCCATGAGCCCGGCGGACAGCTCTCCATCACCACGCTGGTCGAGAACTTTCCCGGCTGGCCGGAAGGCATCCAGGGTCCGCAACTCGTGGAGAACATGAAGCTGCAGGCCGCCCGCTTCGGCACCGAGTTCCGCATGGGCCACCTGGTGTCCGTGGACCTGTCCAAGCGCCCCTTCGCGCTGAACCTGGGCAAGGAGACCATCCACACCCGCACGCTGATCATCGCCTCGGGCGCCTCGGCGCGCTGGCTCGGTCTGCCGTCCGAACAGGCTCTCATCGGCCACGGTGTCAGCTCCTGCGCCACCTGCGACGGCTTCTTCTTCTCCGGCCGTGAGATCGCCGTGGTCGGCGGCGGTGACTCAGCCATGGAAGAGGCTCTCTTCCTGACCCGCTTCGCCTCCAAGGTCACGCTGCTCCATCGCCGCGAACATTTCCGCGCCTCGCGCATCATGCTCGAACGCGCCATCGCCCACCCGAATATCGTCTTCCGCACCAACACCGCGGTCGAGGAAGTTCTGGGCGTCGAGGAGAAGGAAGTCCGCGGCCTCAAACTGCG
The DNA here is from genome assembly GCF_047605705.1 of Silvibacterium sp. Taxonomy (NCBI): domain Bacteria; kingdom Pseudomonadati; phylum Acidobacteriota; class Terriglobia; order Terriglobales; family Acidobacteriaceae; genus Silvibacterium; species Silvibacterium sp. Next base: position 90,720 of record NZ_JASGFD010000016.1, read on the forward strand.
CGACACCCTGACCGGTGAGCTCTCCGAGCTGCCCATCAGCGGCCTCTTTCTTGGCATCGGCCACGTGCCGAACGCCAAGATGTTCGCCGGGCAGATCGATCTCGACGACGACGGCTACGTCCGCACGCATGACAACGTCATGACCCGCGTCCCCGGCGTCTACGCCTGCGGCGATGTGCAGGACCGCCGCTACCGCCAGGCCATCACCGCCGCCGGATCCGGCTGCATGGCTGCGCTCGAAGTCGAGAAGTATCTCGAAGAGCACGGCCGCTAAAACTCAGGAAACAATCCGAGGGGCGGGCAGCTTTCAGGCTGTCCGCCCCTTCTCACTGGCAAGCAAAGGAGAAACGATTATGGCTAACCTCGCGCTCGTCTACGGCATGCGCCTGCTCCCGGCCGATGAGGTCAAAACCGTCGGCGAAGGCACCGTCAATCTGCAGAACGGCAACCAGGCCGGCGTCACCCTGCACCTGCTCGAAGGCACCCGTGAGCAGATCGAAGCCCAGCTCCGCCAGAGCATCGACGCCTTCTTCGACTTCTTCCCCGAAATCTAGGGACTGGCCGTCCAGGCCCCTTGCCTTCCCCCACTGCGCGTGGCGCGAATTGCCTTCGGCACGCGCTCCCGCTGGTCGCGATCAGGCCGGGAGCCCACCCATGACACGCCGTTGGTCATGGGTGGGCTCCCTCGAATCTCAATGAATCTGTCATTCCGACCGAAGCGAGACGCACTTCGTCTCGCGCAGTGGAGGAACCTGCGGTTCTTCCTCAAACGGCGGGGATGAGGGTGCCCCGTCCAAGCTCCGCTTGTTCGGGAAAAGAAATAACCCCATTCACCACAAAGGACACGGAGAGCATAGAGGGGTTCGTACCACTCCGCCGATCGCTCTTCAGCGCAAAGACGCAAAGCACGCCAAGTACGCACACCCGCCTTGTCATTCCGACCGAAGCGAGACGTCTTTTCGTCTCGCGCAGTGGAGGAACCTGCGGTTCTTTCCAACGGACGAGAGTCCCTGGCGCGACCAACGGGAGCGGAGGCCGAAGGCGATTCGCGCGTGGCGCAGTGGCCGAAGGCGATTCGCGCGTGGCGC